>DKXL01000030.1:16628-16780 GCA_002493005.1 Ruminococcaceae bacterium UBA7127 | reverse complement strand
CTTATCAGTAAGGTCTATATCTTTCCGGGAGACCGGATTGAGATTGAATATGTGACGCAGGACTTTTTAGGAACAGAAAAACCGGGAAAGGAGGCATGAGCCATGAATACCGTATTAAACAGCTACGGGCAGCTATACGGCTGCCCGGAAAT
>DKXL01000030.1:0-16319 GCA_002493005.1 Ruminococcaceae bacterium UBA7127 | reverse complement strand
AAATTTTTTTGTCGTGGGCTTGACATACGGGTGTCGCAATGAATGTAAGGTAACTTGCCGTAAATTATGTCTTTTAAGGAAATTTTTAAACCATTTTGTAAGTGAATCAGGGTACATCGGAAGTCCGTTCCACTGAGTAAAAAGTCTATCGGTATCCTGCCACTCACTTCCGATTTTAAATCTCTGCTCAATTTGCCACACTCTGTAAGAATTTAGTATTTTTATAATATCATTACTTAACTTCATCATTCGTCGGCTTGATTTAGTCTTTGGCTCTTTGGTAATCAGAGTTTTATTGCCGATATATTGAGAAGTCCGGACAATTTCTAAATATCCATTTTCAAAATCAATGTCTTTCCATTCAAGTCCAAACAGTTCACCTCTGCGCATACCGGTATAAATCAAAAGCATAATCATTGTTTTGTAGGTTATAGGCTCTTTCTGCAATGCCGTCAGCATTTTTCTTGTTTCTTCCTCATTCAGAAAGTCAATTTCTTTTGCAGGAACTTTCGGAGGGTCAGCTCGTCTTGCAACATTCTCCTTTACGAGGTTCCATTTTACAGCAGTAGAAAGTAATTTAGAAATAACTCTGTGATGTTCTACAATAGTTTTTGGAGATAATTTTCCATTTGCTATTATATTACCGTTTTCATCACGCTTTGCCTTTAGGTTTACTCCGTCCTCCGCTAAATTTCTATAAAAAGCATTTAAGTGGAGAGGTTGTAAATCCTGCAATTTAATGTGCCCGATAGCCTTATTTATTCTCTTTAAGTATTCACAATAACGGTTATATGTCTTTGGTGCTAAATTCTGCTTTCCGTATTCAAGTAACCATCTTTTAGAATAAGGCTCAAACTTTATATTGCTATTGGGACAAACTCCTGTTTTTACTTCTTCTTCAAACAATACTTTTTGCCGTTCGATTTCTTTTTCAAGCTGTTTCGGTGTGAGATTTTTAGGCGGTATCCAGGTTTTGGATTTTACAATTTTCTTACCGTTCATATCACACCCCATAGATACTCGGATTTCATATCCTCTGCCTTTTTGTCTTGCAGTTGCCAAACTAACACTCCTTTTAATATTATAATTCTATAAAAGAAAATAATCCCCAAACTAATTATTGCAAAAAATTCTCAAAAAAGCAAAAACTTTTTTCAAATTTATAAAAAATTTTTTTGTAAGTAATTGGGAGAGTGATTTTAACACCCTCCCTTACTTATTTTAACTCACTCGACGTATTATATCGGTATTATTAACTTGTTCACTATTTCCGTTGCTGAAATATTCAAGTAACGAATCATAGTTTAATAAAGTTTTTCTGCCGAGTTGAACAGTCGGAATGTCACCTGACTTTACAATGGTACGCAACGCATACAATGTAATATTGGTATCGGGGTCATCTCTTTTTAACTGTTCATATGCGTCTTTTACAAGTCGCATTCTTGCCATTAACAACACTCCTTAATTTTTTGACTGCTTCATTTAGAGATGACATATCGTTATATGTTATAATGTAATCGAAGTTTGTATTACATTCTGCATAGTTAAGTATTTCATTGATGTAATCAATGATACTCAATATATCACTGTCTGAATATGAAGATTTTCTTTCTTGTATTTTAATCATATAAACCAACTCCTTTACTTTTGTAATTCAGGGTGGGATTTACATATTTTTATTCAGTATAATTTTTCTATTCATCATAATAAGTTTCTTCGCAAAAATAGCTTAATTCATCATTATAAATCTCATTTTGATTATCATAGCTCTTATAGAAATTATTGTAATATTCTTCTATTTCCATAAGCCAAGTTATATTAGATTTATAGGTTTCAACTCTATAAGATTTGCCAATATCTAAATTTTCATATGGCATTACATCATCTGATATATAAGCAATTTCTACACCATTACCATCAATATTTTCATCTTCGAACATAAAATATCCGATAGTTTCAAATTGATAATCTGTAGTAGTTTTATACTCATCTTTTATAATTTCAGAATACGTTTTCTTACATAATCTGCGTTTTTTACCAACCAGTATTAATTCATTCATTTTAATTTTCTCCTTTTCTCAATTTTCTATAAAATATTTTATTTAAAGTCGACTCACTTCCATCATAATCAAGCTTATTAATTGAAAGACTGTATTGGTCAACCAACTGATAATCTCCCTTTTTTATCAACCTCTCAAGCTCTAATTTATTTAGCCGAAAAGTAGTAGGCTTTTTTATATTTCGTGAATGTCTGAAATATCTTACTCCTGGTTGATAAAATTTTAATAATTCATTATCAACAGTTATCTTCTTACGGAAATACTGACCGTAGTCAACATTTTCACGCATTTTAGAAATATAGCAAATACCCTTATCCCAATATTCACGAATATCATAAAAAGATACATACATATTTTTATTCGTTACGTCTTTTAGCAATAAATGAATATGCCAAACACCTTTTTGAGTAGGTTCTAAAATAGAGATATAACCTATACTGGGATAATGATACCTTAACTTTTGCCAGAATATTTTGAAATCGTGATAGACTTCTTTTGTATCTATCGTAGGTATTCTGTAAGTCAACACAGCATGAAAGCCATTATTTTTATAAAAATTACAGTGGATTAATTTATACAGCTCCTCTGCTGATTTTTTTAATAATTTATAATTATCACCCCTGTTGGCATATTGCTTTGCCGTTATATATTCATTAGTAACCGTATTAATATACTTGCCTTTCTCCACCTTTTTACATTTAGGCTTATTTTTGTATTTTCTAATACTGTTAGTACAAGCCATCAAATCAAGATGGTCCCCGTACCTGGTAGCTTTTACAAAATAGAAATCATCTAAGCCATTGTCATTTTTCTCTTTCCTGACTATAATATTTTCATCTTTCAAATTCATACCTCCCTGCGTTATCAATGCATAGGTAACTTTAGATTTACTCAAATAACAATTACTTTAATTGAAAAAGTCGTTTGAATATGTAATAAATGGAAAATCCTTACAATTATATTATTTGCAAACACTTGTAGAAAATGCTTAATTTTAAAAATTTTTTGTAGAAAACATTTTAGATAGATAGAAAATAAAGTAATAACTTACTAATAGATAATAATCACACTCTTTTCGTCTAATGTTACAAAATAATAATCAAGTAAAAGAGAGACATCATGCTCACCACCAATCATTGTTTTATAGATAAAATATACACAGTTTGCCCCAATCCTGCTGCCTCAATTACAACAGGATTGATAATACAGGTATTAACACGGGCTGTTTTATTGAGTAAAAATGGGCTTAAAATGGGTACTTGGGAAAACTTTGTAGGAATGCACAAAAATTAGTTTTAGATTCGTACAGTTTCACACATAAAAAAGAACAAGGAAATGTAAAAATCCTTGTTCATAGAAAAAAACAATCAGTTTTACAATTTATACAATTTTAGATATAAATCAAATGATTATGGATAATAGAGATTTCTATTTCAAAAATCGCTTTGCGTTAATAGTAATAGAAAAGCTATATAGAAAAATATGCCTGGGCAAAACACCCAGGCATACTTTTAAATAATTGTTAAATTTACTTTAATACACTCTCTGCAATTGGAGTTTGGATTGAATTCAATTACTTTACATGAAACTTCTTTATTATTTTTTATCATTTTAGTTACTTGTTTTGAGTAATATCTAGGGATGTAACCCAACTTAATACCATCAGCGTTGAAGATTTCAACGGCATTATGGTCATGTTTGTTTTCGGGTTCTAGTTTTAATACAAGTTCATCATTTAGATTGATTTTAATGTTTTCAAAATTACATGTATCATTAGCACATGGCAAATAGTGACTTGCTCCAGCTACATAGAAATCTCTTGATACCGTTTGTTCGTCATCAAAAATAGGGTCGATAAACTCAAAAGTATCAATAGGCAATCTTGCACCGCTGTTTTTTAAAAGTAAATATTCATCATATTCATCAAGATTGTATCTTTTTAGAATGTCAGAGATACCACGCCGTTTTTTGTCGGGTAATCTGCTGGCAAATACAGGAAATAATTTTTCACTTGTATATTTTTTACTGAAATCTTCAAATGCAGCAATTCCTTGAAAACCATTCTCTCTGGCTTCGTTTATTTCTTTGCCATACTCAAATTCAAAGAGTCCGTTTTTAGATAAAATTCCAACAATGTATTGTTTTCTTGTTTCAGGTTGTTTCCAAATCAGATATAAATAATCTTTACCATTTTTTCTTGACATTATATAACCCCCTTTTCAAATATCATTTTTATTATATTCACCTTCTGAGTAAGAAAATGAAAGATTAGAGCTTTTCGTTTAACTGAAAGTATATTGTCTGGATACTCTTTAAGAATAGCTTTTATATTGATTTCCGTCATTCGCTCAATAATTTTTTCTACAGTCGGTACACAGTACTTTCTATATTTTTCATTACAAAATAAATGTGCAAGGACAGCAATAAATTCAGGCTCCTTTTTTGTGTGCATATCAATTCTTATTCGTGATTTAGATTTACTTGTTACTAGTGATGCGAATCTGCGAGTATCTTTTCCCAAAATATCGTCAATATCAGATTCTTTTACATAACAACATAATGATGAACCGTTATCATATAAGGGCGAAAATTTAATATTATAATTGAACGAAACGACCACTGCCCAGTTACTATGGTGTCTGTCAGAATTTCCAATTAATGCATCAAAAATCATCATTTGTAAAAATTCTTCTTCACATTTTAATACTTCGATAATCGGAAAAATCATTGGAAGTGAATAGTAAATATTATGTTTAGGGTCATACAATTTATCAATATCGTAATCGGTATAAATTTTGCTGATAAACGCAATGCCTTCCATTAAAACTTCATTTTCTTTATTGATGCGATAACTCATAGAGCCATATCTGTTATTATAAGTTCCAACATCAATTTTAGCACAAGGAATATCCAAAAGTGTCGCAATATCGTAAGCTAATTTTTCTGATATATGTTCATATGTGATAGAACCGTCAGTTGCTTGTTTTGGAAATTTGAATAATCCTATTTTATCTCTGGATGTAAGCCATATTTTTTCACTTCTACCACTGCCCATTGAATTTCCATTGTATTCTTCCCATTGGCTAAAATCTTTAATTTCCATAAAATATTGACCCTTTAACGATAATATCCTAATTTAATTTTAAGATGAATTTAGATAAAAGTCAATACAAATTAAAAACAAAATAGCAATTGCTATTGCAAAGTGTCATTGTAAGTACTATGATAAGTACAATTTCCCCGAAATTTCCCTCCGCCTGGACTTTACTCCACTTAACTGTACTAAAAATAACCATTACTACAATAATATATATTTAACTAAAACTAGCACTACTTTACTCCAATATTTCATACACTTCCCCCTCATAACCCGAAGGTCGTCGGTTCAAATCCGGCTCCCGCAACCACTAAGACATCAACAAATGTTGGTGTCTTTTTTACATTATAGGAAATTGCTCGAAAACGGTCGGGCAGAGGAGTGTAGATACTATCAAACTGTCTGCTCGAATTGTGGGCGGCGTCACGCCGCTTTTTTAGATACCTGACCTCATACGTTCTTAAAACCTGTATTGTCAAACTGAAAAAGCGAGCTAGTTGACAATTTGAAGCGTTTGTACTATAATATTGTCAACTCGGTTAAAAATATCAGTAGACAATCTGCTTAAAAGATAGCAACTTTAGAGGTACAATATGGAATCAAAAAGTAAAACTCGTTTGCTTAAAATCGTATACACAGCAATGTTTGTTGCAATCATTATAGTGTGCGCTCAAATTCAAATTCCGTTTGGGCAAGTACCATTTACCCTGCAAACTCTCGGCGTGTTTATTGCCGCCGCTATGCTCGGCTGGAAACTAAGCACAATAGCGGTTTTTGTATATGCACTTGCAGGATTTATCGGTCTGCCTGTGTTTGCAGGCTTTACGGGCGGAGTCGGAATCGTGTTTGGACCAACCGGCGGATATATTGTAGGATTTTTGTTTACGGCTGTGATAATCGGAATAATTACCGAAAAATTCGGCAAAAAAATTCGGACTCTTGCAATTTCTATGATAGTGGGAATGGCTGCCTGCTATCTGTTTGGCACAGTTTGGTTTGTATTTGTAATGAAAACGGATATTCTATCGGCAATCTTAATGTGTGTTGTACCGTATCTGGTTGCCGACGGTCTAAAGATTGCTCTTGCTTCGGTGTTGGTGAATCGTCTTGACAAAGTTATCAAGTTATAAACTCAGACCACATCACAGTATGTGCATACAATTTTTTGAAGGGCAAGGCTACAGTGATGATTTTGTTTGTAAAATGAGCGAGATTATCGAAATGTTAGACAGCGAAAATCCTAATATTACGCTTACAAACGGGTGCGATATAATCTGCGCCGCCTGCCCTAACAATGCAAAGGGATGTTTGTGTGAACACAAGGTGCAGAGCATTGACAGACGTTGCCTTGGAGAGTTGAATCTAAAATTCGGAGATACCGTCAGGTGGAGCAAACTCAAAAGTCTTGCGCGCGACAATATTATTATAAAAGACAAACTTGGGGTTGTGTGCGAAGATTGTCAGTGGTCTGATATTTGCCGTTATCGTTAGAAATATTGCAAATCGCAAATAAAAAGGGGCTGTAAAAACAGCCCCATAATTGTTTGTCATAATTGTTGTATTGAAATTATGCCTTGCCTACTGAACCGAAAAGTTCCATCTTCTCTTTAACAGTAGCCTTGATAGCTTCTGCACCCGGAGCGAGGAGCTTTCTTGGGTCAAATCCCTTGCCCTGAAGGTCTTTGCCTTCTTCAATATACTTTCTTGTAGCATCAGCAAATGCAAGCTGGCACTCTGTGTTAACGTTAATTTTAGAAACGCCGAGTGATATAGCCTTTTTAATCATATCGGCAGGAATACCTGTGCCGCCGTGCAAAACGAGTGGCATCTCGCCTGTGAGCTGCTGAATAGCATCGAGAGTGTCAAAGCTTAAGCCCTGCCAGTTTTCAGGATATTTGCCGTGAATGTTACCGATACCTGCTGCGAGCATTGTAACGCCGAGATCGGCAATCATCTTACATTCCTGTGGGTCAGCGCATTCGCCTGCGCCTACTACGCCGTCTTCTTCGCCGCCGATTGAACCAACTTCAGCCTCGATTGAAAGGCCAAGCTCGTTACAAGTAGCTACGAGTTCCTTTGTCTTTTCAATGTTCTCTTCGATTGGATAGTGAGAACCGTCAAACATTACCGAACTGAATCCTGCTTCGATGCACTTCTTTGCACCTTCGTATGAACCGTGGTCAAGGTGAAGCGCAACAGGAACAGTAATACCGAGCTCTTCGAGCATTCCGTTTACCATACCAACTACTGTTTTGTAGCCGCACATATATTTGCCTGCGCCCTCAGATACACCCAAAATTACAGGTGAGTTAAGCTCCTGTGCTGTTAAAAGAATTGATTTTGTCCATTCAAGATTGTTGATGTTGAATTGACCGACTGCATAGTGGCCTGCCTTTGCTTTTTCAAGCATTTCCTTAGCATTTACTAATGGCATTTTAATCTTCCTTTGTAATATATTTCAATAAGTAAGCAACGTGATGCTGCATTCGGCTTGAACAGAAAAAGTCTTAATTACATTTATCTGCCTTTGTGCCCGATTGCAATAAACAAAGATTTATTTGCAATAAAAACGCGCTTTCTTACCGAGTTAAATTTATTATACAATAATTTTTGAAAAATATAAAGCCCTTTAACAAATTTTGCAATAATTTTTTCCCAATTTATCAAAATAGACCGAAAAACGGTATAATTTAATTAATTATCACGAAAATTTCAAAATCCTCTCACAATCTTATGATATATCTTGGTTGATTTTAACACATTAAAGTTGTATAATTACTTTAATGACCATAGCAAATATAACAATCAGAATTGAGGTAAGTATATGGATAACAATACCTTAGATAATAATTTTGAAGGCTTTGAGCCGCAAAAGCCGTTTACGGAGAAAGCCGTGCCTTCGACAGATGAACAGACCGCAAAACAATTCAATGAATCTATTGCGCAAAATACTCTGAAGTCCGATGCAGTTTCATTTGAGTCGTCGACTCCCTTGCGTAATCAGGCTAATCAACCTCAGTTTTCTGCAAATGATTCGGAACAAGCAGAGTTTAAACCGCCTTTTCAGCAATCTGACAGCGAATTTGGCAATAATTATCGTGCTGTTCCGAATGCAGGTTCTCAGCCGGTGCATCAACAGGTTGATTATTCAAACTATGTAAATTATAATCGACAGACTCCCCCTCAGGGATACAGTGCTAATCAAAACGCACAGCAGGGCAATGGCTTTAACCCATATCCACAGCAACCAAACGGCGGATATGCTCCTGCTCAGCCGCAGTTTGGCGCTCCGATGCCATATGCGCCATATCCGCAACCGACAAAAAATAAGACGAACAAGGGGATTATTGCGCTTGTCGTCATCCTTTCTTCATTGCTTATATTGGGTTTTGGCGGACTTCTGGTTTATATTGCATTTAACAACGGCGGCAGTGCTGACAGAAATTCAAACAATTACGGCAATCGTTATGAGTATACCGTACCGAGTTATGATTTTGGAAAATCTGATCCGACTGTTCCAAATGCGAGCAGTGTTCAGAACAAAACTTACGATGAGTCTGATTACAGCAACAAAATCAATCCAAAGTATCCCGGATTAAAGCTTAACGACAAGCCAAAGGACGCTGACAAAAATAAGGAATACACAGCGTCAACAGCATCGCAAAAAATTTCTGATTCGGTTGTAGGCGTAGTTTGCTATACCGACAAAGTCACTACTGTAAAGGATTGCAAATCGCAGGGCAGCGGAATCATCATTACAGATGACGGTTATGTTGTGACAAATGCGCACGTTATAGGCAACAGCAAAACAGCTTATCTTATTCAAATCGTTACATTTGACGGCAAAACCTATAATGCAGGTGTTGTCGGATTTGATTCAAGAACCGACTTAGCTCTGCTCAAGATGGACGATGCCAAAAATCTCAAAGCGGCAGAGTTCGGCGATTCTGATGATGCTCAGATTGGCGAGGACATAATAGTTGTGGGCAATCCGGGCGGACTTGACTATCAAAACACTACCACAAAGGGCGTTATTTCTGCTGTAAACAGAGGTGTTTCTCAATCAAGTCTCGTAAAATACATTCAGACAGACGCGGCAATCAATCCCGGTAACTCCGGCGGACCTCTTGTGAATAACTACGGTCAGGTAATCGGTATTGCAACATCAAAAATAGTATCCGAAACCTATGAGGGAATGGGTTTTGCAATTCCGTCAAAGACAACTAAAGAAATTGTTGATAACCTTATGAGAAAGGGCTATGTTGAAGACAGGGTAAAAATCGGAATTACGGGAGTGGCAATTAACTCCCAAACAGCATCAGCTGTCGGATGTCCTCAGGGAATACTGATTCAGGAAATTATTGAGAACGGTCCTTGTGATAATACCAATCTTAAAGTTGAGGATATTATTGTCGAGGCAGACGGAGAAGAAATCAAGAATTTTTCAGATATTTATGAGGTTTTGGAGCATCACAAGCCGGGTGATAGGATAGAAATAGAATATTATCGTCCGTCAACCGGTAAAAACGATAAGGTAACAATTACACTGCAAGAGGATAAATAAGAAGCAAAGCATTAAAAGCAGGTTGGCGCAAAATGCCAACCTGTTTTTTACTTTATAGGAAATAGCTCGAAAACGGTCGGGCAGATTACTTGTAGCGTGGCTTAATGTCGATATCCCGAAGCAAACATTTTTCTATTGGTAACGCAAGAAGCTCTGTTCTTTATCATAATTCGGGCAATATAGGTTGTTTTCTGCGCAATTCTTTCTACTAAACCCAAATTGTTAATTGTTAGTTGTACATTGTAAATTGCAATGTTAGGGCTGTGATGATACTTGCGTTAAAAATATTGACTTTTGGTGTGATTTGGATTATTATTAAAAATGTATAACTGTAAATATATAAATTTGCCATATATTAGTATAAACAAAACAGCTAAAGGGGGATAAAGGCGTGTTTGATATGTCAGTAATTTTTGATATCGGCGTTGTCGCCCTCAGAATACTTTTGCCTGTATATGCAATAGTAATTGTATATCAGTGCTATGCAGCAATGCGCCGCAGAAGACGTCCCGAAAAACCGCTTGTAACATTGTTTGATATAAACACTGGGAGAAAGCTTCCGGTACTGTTTTGGGAAAACACCCTGGGCAGAAGCAAGAGCAGTGACATTGTTGTTGACGACCCTGCCGTTTCACGAAGCCATTGTGTGTTGCTGAGGCGAAAAGAGGGTTGGTACGTTAATGACGTAGGCTCAAAAAGCGGAACTTTTGTAAACGGCAAGCGCACAAGAGGCAGAACTCAACTTTTGATTGACGATACGGTAAGAATAGGCGACACTGAATTTCAGTTCAGACGCGGTGAGGAATACACCGACAAAATACGAACAAACCGATTTTTCTCAAAGGTCAGCCAAAAGCCTGCGATGAAATCGTGGAAACTTATGCTTTTGATTACTCTGTTTCATCTGTTTATGTGCATTGAAGCTGTGTTCTGGAACGACGGCAGCAACCCAAACTCACCAATGGTGCTGTTTTTTGCCCTTGCGGCAGTGGAATGGGGATTTTTTGCAATATCATATTTTGGATTAAAGCGAGTAAACTTTGAACTTGAATCCCTTGCGATGTTTTTGACGGGCATCGGTGTGATTTTGCTTATAAGACAGGTTGAACGTTCGGCATATGTCCAGCTGATTGCGGCGGTTGTCGGAATGGTGATATTCTGCATTATAATTAAGTTTATTGAAGACCCTGACAAATCAGCCAGATTCAGAATTCCTGCAATGATTTTTGCAGTGGGATTGTTGCTTATGAGTATTGTCTTCGGCAAGGTGACATACGGTGCGGCTAACTGGATATATATCGGTTCAATTTCAATTCAACCGTCAGAGCTTGTAAAAGTAATCTACATTTTTATCGGTGCGAGTGCGCTCGATAAACTGCAAACAAACAAAAACCTGCTCGAATTTATGATTTTCTCGGCAGTTTGCGTCGGACTGTTGGCGCTTATGGGTGACTTTGGTACTGCGCTCATATTCTTTGTTACATTTTTGCTGATTGCATTTATGCGTTCGGGCGATTTTAAAACAATAATTTTTGCAGTTGCCGCCGCGATTTTCGGCGTAACATTTATATTAAACTTTAAATCATATATTGCCGACCGCTTTAAGGCGTGGAGGCACGTTTGGCAGTACGCTCAGACAGATGCCTATCAGCAGGCACACGTTCTGATATATATAGCAAGCGGCGGACTTTTCGGAGTCGGCATAGGCAACGGCTTTCTCAAGCAAATCGGGGCGTCTGAGAGTGACCTTGTTTTTGGCTTGGTGGCTGAGGAAATGGGCGTAATCATAGCATTTACGCTTGCAGTGGCGGTTGGTGCCCTTGTAATTTACGCCAGAGCAATCACAACACGCAGCAGAAGCACGTTTTATTCGATTTCCGCCTGTTGTGCGGCAGGTCTGCTGGTTGTTCAGCTTGCACTCAATATTTTTGGTGCAACAGATATTTTGCCGCTTACGGGTGTTACTTTCCCGTTTATCAGCAGCGGCGGTTCAAGCGTGATTTCCTGTTGGGGACTTATTGCATTTATCAAGGCTGCTGACGAAAGAACTTATGCAGTTAAAAGATAAAGTAAATTGCATTTTGTATTAATTTTGTATTATTAATGAAAAAGGAGGCGTTTATATGAAAAGAATTCTTCGCAGAAGCACAATGATTCTTGCCGTAACTCTTGTATTTATCGGCGGTCTTGGCTTTTTGGCGACTGAGCTTGTTATGGACGCCGAGGATTGGGTAGATCATCCTTTTAATGCACATATTTCTGATAACGGAGGGCTTTCTCAGGCAGGTGCTGTATTTGACCGAAACGGTGAGGCGCTTGCTCAGACGATTGACGGAAAGCGTGTATATAACGAAAGCGAAAGTGTTCGCAAAGGGCTTTTGCATGTTGTGGGTGACAACAGTGTTAACATTTCAACTGCGGTGCAGAGTATGTACCGTTCTCAGCTGACAGGCTACAGCCTTATATGGGGGCTTAATATGCCCAAGTCGCTGAGAAGCTCAAACGACATTACTCTTACTGTTGATGCAAAAACCTGTGCGGCAGCGTATGATGCGCTGAGTGCTTATGACAAAAAAGGCGCCTGCGTGGTTTATAATTATAAAACCGGCGAAGTAATTTGTTCGGTCAGCACTCTTGCATATGACCCTCAGGCACCGCCCAAAATCACTGAGGAAAATGAAAGTGAATACGACGGCGTGTATCTTGACAATGTTTTGTCGTCGGCATATACACCCGGTTCGATTTTTAAGATAATCACAACTGCTGCTGCGGTTGAGAGCATTCCCGACATTTATGAACGCACATGGGAGTGCACAGGCAGTAAGGAAATCGGCGGCAGTGATGTAACCTGCGTTGAGGCTCACGGAACAGTCAATCTTGAGCAAGCTATGGCTCATTCGTGCAACATTGCATATGCAGAGCTCGCGGTTGAGATTGGCGAGGAAAAGATGACCGAGATTGCCGAAAAGGCAGGAATTAACGATTCAGTTGATGTCGACGGTGTAAAAACCGCCAAAGGCTTGTATGATGTAAGCAAGGCAAACACCAATCAGCTTGCTTGGTCGGGAGTCGGACAATACAACGACAAGGTTAATCCAATGCAGATGGCTGTTTTGTGCGGTGCGATTGCAAACGGCGGCAAGTCAAAATCTCCGACACTTCTTAAGGACACTTCGTTTTTGAAGTCACTCGGAATTGACATCAATATGTCAAGCGACGGTGATGAACTGTTTGCTCCCGAAACAGCCGATAAACTTGACAAAATAATGAGATATACAATAACCGACTATTACGGTGATAACCTGTTTGGCGGATTATCGGTTTGTGCAAAGACCGGTACAGCCGAGGTTGGTGACGATAAAGAGCCTACTGCGTGGATGGTTGGCTATGCAAAAGATGAGGACTGCCCACTTGCATTTGCCTGCGTGGTTGAGGAAACAGGCTTTGGTTTTACCTATGCAGGCCCTGTTGCAGAGACTGCAATGATACAGGCTGCAAAGAGTCTTGGAGCATCGGCAGTACAATAATTGATTACTCATATCCATTGAAAGGAAGTTAATAGATGAATTTTTTAAAGGCAATGTTTGGCAATTACAGCAAACGAGAGGTTAAGCGTGTTATACCGATTAGAGATAAGGTGCTTGCCCTTGAAGAAAAATATGCGGCTATGAGCGAAAGCGAGCTTAAAAATCAGACAACTATACTTAAGGAGCGCCTTGCAAACGGCGAAACAACAGACGATATTTTGCCTGATGCATTTGCTACCTGCCGTGAAGCGGCTTGGCGTGTGCTCGGTATGAAGCACTTTCCTGTTCAGATTATCGGTGGTATTGTGCTTCATCAGGGCAGAATCGCCGAGATGAAAACAGGTGAAGGTAAAACCTTGGTTGCTACTCTGCCTGCATATCTTAACGCTCTCACAGGCGAAGGTGTTCATATTGTAACGGTCAACGATTACCTTGCTCGTCGTGACTCTGAGTGGATGGGCAAGCTTTACAGATATTTGGGCTTAAGCGTGGGTCTTATTACTCACGACCTTGACAACGATGGCAGAAAAGAAGCCTATAATGCAGATATTACATACGGAACAAACAACGAGCTTGGCTTTGACTATCTGCGTGACAATATGGTGGTATATAAGGAAAACAAGGTTCAGCGCGGTCACGCATATGCGGTTGTCGATGAGGTTGACTCAATTCTCATTGATGAGGCAAGAACTCCTCTTATCATTTCCGGCAAGGGCGACAAGTCAACTGACCTCTATGAAAAGGCAGATAAATTTGCAAAAACCCTCAAAATCCAGCGTTTTGCAGAGCTTGATGCAAAAGAGGATATGGAGGAATACTATAAAGAAAACGGCATTGACTATGTTGTTGACGAAAAACAAAAGACTGCAACGCTTACTCAGAGCGGCGTTAAAAAGGCTGAGGAGTATTTTGGCATTGAAAACCTCACCGACCCCGAAAACCTTACAATTCAGCACCACGTTAACCAGGCAATCAAGGCTAACGGAATAATGAAGCTTGATGTTGACTACGTTGTTAAAGACGACGAGGTTATCATTGTTGATGAATTTACAGGTCGCTTGATGTACGGCAGACGCTTTAACGAGGGCTTGCATCAGGCAATCGAGGCTAAAGAGGGCGTAAAGGTTCAGAGCGAGAGCAAAACGCTTGCTACAATCACATTCCAAAACTACTTCAGATTATACAAAAAGCTGTCCGGTATGACGGGTACTGCTCAGACCGAGTCAGAGGAATTTCAGGAGATTTACAGCCTTGATGTTGTTGAAATCCCGACAAACAAGCCGATTTTGCGTGAGGATATGCCCGACTCGGTTTATAAGACAGAGAACGGCAAGTTTAATGCTGTTATAGATGCGATTTGCGAGGCTCACGAAAAGGGTCAGCCTGTGCTTGTAGGTACAATTTCTATCGAAAAGTCAGAGTTGCTCTCAAAAATGTTAAAAAGACGCGGCATAAAGCATAATGTCCTCAACGCAAAACAGCATGACAAAGAGGCAGAAATCGTTGCACAGGCAGGTAAGTTCGGAGCTGTAACAATAGCAACCAATATGGCAGGCCGTGGTACTGATATTATCCTCGGCGGTAATGCTGAATATATGGCAAAGGCTTCTATGCGTAAGCAGGGATTCTCTGAGGAGCTGATTGAGGAGGCTACAGGTTACGCCGAAACCGATGACGAGGAAATCTTGAATGCAAGAGCAGCATTCAGAGAGCTTAATGATAAATATAAGGAAGAAATCAAAGATGAGGCGGATAAGGTAAGAGAAGCAGGCGGTCTGTATATCATAGGAACAGAGCGCCACGAATCCCGCCGTATTGATAACCAGCTTCGCGGACGTTCAGGACGTCAGGGCGATCCGGGCGTCAGCCGATTCTTCCTTTCAACCGAAGACGATTTGATGCGTTTGTTTGGCGGCGACAGAATGAAAATGATGATGGAGCGAATGAATGTTGCCGAGGATATGCCGATTGAGAACAAAATGCTCTCAAGCATTATCGAAGGCTCGCAGGAAAAGGTTGAAATGCGCAACTTTGGCATTCGTAAGGATGTACTTAAGTATGATGACGTTATGAACCGTCAGCGTGAGATTATCTACGGTCAGCGCGATCAGGTGCTCAACGGCGAGGATTTGCACGAAACTGTTGCAAAAATGCTTGAGGATACAATCGACACATCTGTTAAGCATTATTTGCCTGAGGGACCAAAAGAGAACTGGAATGTTCAGAGCCTCAAGGATTATTACCTCGGCTGGATAATCAAAGATGAAGATAAGTACAACTTTGATTTGGAAGATTTGGAGGATATGGAGCCTGACGAAATCAAGAATATGATTATTGATGATGCCAAGGCAATATTTGAAGAAAACGAAAAACTGCTTCCGTCAGAAACAATTCGTGAGATGGAGCGTGTTTATCTGCTTAAGAGCGTTGACACACATTGGATGGATCATATCGACAATATGGAACAGCTCAAGTCAGGCATCAGACTGCGCTCATACGGTCAGCACGACCCTGTTGTTGAATACCGTCTTGAGGGCTTTGATATGTTTGACGAGATGATTGAAAATATCCGTGAGGACACAGTCAAGCTTATGCTTGTAATGCCGGCACGCGTTTTTGAAATCCAAAAACGTCAGGAAGCAATCGAAGCTGCACGAAAAGCAGCTGAAAAGCAGGCAGCAGCGGCTCATCAGGTTATTCTCGGCAACGGCGAACAACCTCAGCAGCCAAATGCGGTTGAGGCAGCGCTCCGCCGTGAGCAGGTTGCAAAGCCTACACAGACTTCTTCGGACGGAACAGATTTGGCAAACAAGACTGTGCGCAAAGGCAAAAAGGTAGGCAGAAACGACCCTTGCCCGTGCGGAAGCGGCAAAAAGTACAAGAAGTGCTGCGGCAGAGATGAGTAATTTTGTAAATACACTGCACAGAACGCAAATTTATATTTAATACACAAAGAGGTTACTATATGTGACCTCTTTTTTACTTTATAGGAAATGCTCAAAAACGGTCGGGCGGATAAGTGTAGATACTATCAAGCTGTCTGCTCGAAAATGGATGCAACGTCACGTTGC
>DKXL01000008.1 GCA_002493005.1 Ruminococcaceae bacterium UBA7127 | reverse complement strand
TTACGCTGTTTGCACTCTGTGCAGGCCAATGTGATTTTAACTCTCATAACGGCACCTCCCGGTTATTTCGGAATATTTTAGCCTCCCTCAATAGGGCACAAAAAATAAGCCCCTTTCAGAGGTATAACTATATTAACATATCAAAAAGGACAAGTCAAGCCCTTTTTGAAAAATATTGGGATTTTTTATACTAAAAGCACTGAAATAAAATCAAATTTAATCATCGCTTTTTTCTTTAATAATCAAACAAATTGTATCTGTCCCCTGAAAAAGGAAACAGATACTATTGTAATTTTGATTTATACAAGTCATATTATTTTTGGACAAGAGTATTTGCCTTAGACATATTTTTCTTTTTTGGCGCTTCGGGCTTAACAGTCTTACCCTTATACTTGCGTGCAGCAGCAGCCGCAAGCTTCAGTTCATCCTCAAAGCACTCTGACAACACGTCAAATTCCTCCTGCTCCAAAGAATTGAGCAAAACGATTGTAATGATTGAACGTGTATCAATGTCACCGTTACCATACTGAAGATTAAAAACATCCGCAAGCTTTTTTACCTCTGCCTTAGAAGAACGCTTGATATACATATCTATCTTAGGAGCAATATGTTCCTTAGCAAAGGTAGCTCCGCGAAACGGAAAGTAACAATCTTCTTCGTTTTTAATTTCATCCTTAAGCTCAGGGAAGAAAGTCACAAAACGCTTTGCAAGAAATTTTGGATCTGCTGTTCCGTCGTCATCCTTCTTTTTCTTTTGCTTAATTTGCTTTGCTCTCTTGATTGCTACAGAATTAGAAACGCACTCGACAAAGTCGTTTGCAATACTCTCTGCGTCCTTTTGTGTTCCTACAAGCTCATCATAAAGCCATGTTGCAAGTG
Source organism: Ruminococcaceae bacterium UBA7127 (assembly GCA_002493005.1). GTDB lineage: Bacteria > Bacillota > Clostridia > Oscillospirales > Acutalibacteraceae > Ruminococcoides. The sequence continues at coordinate 73,737 of DKXL01000008.1, read as the reverse complement.
TTTTCCACTCGTTGTCGGGGCCATCTTCTGTCATTGTGCAGGAGCGAAGCACCATCTGCTCCTTTTTCTTATAATATACAACTGAATACGCCAAATTTTCACTTGTAAACAGAGCGACAAGCTCTTCACCGTTATCAGCGGCGACCTTCTGTTTCTGGTAGCCCTGCTTTACAAGTTCTTCTTCAACCTTGCCTATAATTATTTCAAATGCCTTTTTAAATTCCAACTTAATCTTCCTCTCGGATTTGACAAATATATATCTGCCCATAGTATATTGATTTTAATTATACAATTAAATATATGATTTGTCAAAGGTTTTGACTTGCAACAATCATCATATTATGTTATTATTTAGTCTGTATAATAATGTAAAAGAAGGTTTTATTATGTCCTCCCGTGATGCCATCGGAGTTTTTGACTCCGGATTAGGCGGTCTGAGTGCAGTAAAAGAGTTTTTGCACATACTGCCAAACGAGAAAATAATATACTTTGGCGACACCGGCAGAGTGCCTTATGGCAACCGCAGCCGTGATACTATAACTAAATATGCATTTCAGGATGCAAACTTCTTGATTAAAAATAATGTTAAGATGGTTGTTGCAGCCTGCGGCACAGTAAGTTCTGTAGCCGGCGACAATCTTGAGCAAAATCTCTCCGTTCCCTATACAGGCGTTGTAAACCCCACCGCCTTTGTTGCCGCACAAAAAACCAAAAACGGCAAAATCGGCGTTATAGGTACATCTGCAACTATCGGCAGCCACAGCTACAAACTCAGGCTTGAAAAGCTTTGCCCTGACTACAAAGTGTATGAGCAATCCTGCCCTTTGTTTGTGCCCCTTGTTGAAAACGGCTTTATATGCCGAGATGATCAAATTGTGCGACTTGTAATCAAAAGATACCTTTCTGAACTTAAAGAAAGCGGAATTGACACTCTGATTTTGGGTTGCACTCATTATCCGCTGCTCAGAGAAGCTATATCCGACTTTATGGGTGTGGGTGTAACACTTGTTGACTCAGGATATGAGACAGCAGTGTATTCTGCAAAGATTCTAAAGGAACAAAATCTGCTTAATGATGACACTGCTCCTAAAAAACCTGAATTTTATGTAAGCGATACCCCCGACGGATTTGAAAGCATTGCAGGACTGTTTCTCGGGCGCAATATGGAACACACCGTCACTCAAATAGACATTGAACAATACTAATTTTCACAAAGAGGATAGAAAAATGACAGATAATGAAAAGTATATGATTTCCATTATCGGTGAACAAAAACTTGATGATGACACCGACAAAATCGAAGTTATCACCGCAGGAAATTACATTTTAAAAAACGGTCACAGCTACATCGGTTATAAAGAATACGATGAAAATGCCCCCGGAAGCTATTTTGATAACCTTATTAAGGTTGACGGAAACACCGTTACCATCACCCGAAAGGGACCGATGAAATCTCAGCTTATACTTGAAAAAGGCCGCAGACATCAATGCCTTTATCAAACCCCGGCAGGTGACCTTATGATAGGTGTATTTACCAAAACGCTCAAAAGCACGCTTGACAAAAGCGGCGGCACTCTTGAAGTAAGCTACACGCTTGACTTTAACACCGACCTCGTTAGTGAAAACAGATTTAAAATAACGATTGAAGAAAAAAGCTCAATACAATAGCTTACTAACTATATAGTATTGAAGCCAAGCAACATAAATTAAAACAAAAGAGGTAACAATATGGATACTTATACATTAGCAGTTAATCAGCTAAAAAACGCTGTTACATCGGCAATCGAAAATGCAATCAAAAATGGCGAGCTTCCACAGGCAGAAATTCCTCAGTTTATTGTTGAAACTCCTGCCGACAGAACTCACGGCGACTTTGCCACCAATGCTGCAATGGCAGGAGCAAAGGCATTCAGAATGCCGCCGTTTAAAATCGCACAGGCAATAACCGCAAACCTTGAGCTTGCCGATACAATGTTTGACCGTATCGAAACAGCAGGTCCGGGATTTATCAATTTCTTTCTCGGCACCGATTTCTACACAAGTGTAATTCGTGAAATTCTTTCAAATCCCGAAGGCTATGGCAAAAGTGACTTTGGCAACGGTGAAAAAGTTATGGTTGAATTTGTTTCAGCCAATCCGACAGGTCCTATGCATATGGGCAATGCAAGAGGCGGAGCACTCGGCGATTGTCTTGCCGCTGTTCTTGACAAAGCCGGATATAATGCATATCGCGAGTTCTATGTAAATGACGCAGGAAATCAGATTGAAAAGTTCGGCTGTTCCCTTGAGGCTCGTTATCTTCAGATTTTTAAGGGTGACGAAATTGAGTTTCCGGATGACGGATATCAGGGTGCAGACATCACCGAGCTTGCAAAGGAGTATGCCGACACAAACGGTGATAAGCTGCTTGATGTTACAAGCGAGGAGCGCAAAAAGGCACTTGTTGAATATGCACTTCCCAAAAACATCAGCAAAATGCAGGCTGATATGGAAAAGTATAAAATCTTCTATGATAAATGGTTCTTTGAAAGCGAGCTTCACCAAAGCGGCGCAGTAAAGGCTGTTGTTGATTTGCTGACCCAAAAGGGTCTTACCTACGAAAAAGAGGGTGCTGTCTGGTACAAAAACAAGGAAGTACTCACCGAGAAGCTTCTTAAAGAAGGTAAGTCTCAAAAATACATTGATAACCTTGAGTTAAAAGATGACGTTTTGATTCGTCAGAACGGCAACCCAACATATTTTACCGCAGATATTGCATATCATAAGAATAAGTTTGACCGCGGCTTTACTACTCTGATTGACGTGTGGGGTGCCGACCATCACGGACACGTTATGAGAATGAAAGGCGCAATGGACGCAATAGGCTATGACGGAGATAAGCTCAATGTTGTGCTTATGCAGCTCGTCAAGCTTGTCAAAGGCGGCGAGCTTGTTAAGATGAGCAAACGTACAGGCAAGGCTATTCAGCTTGGTGATTTGCTTGATGAAGTTCCTGTTGACAGCGCAAGATTTTTGTTTAACACAAGAGAAGCAAACACCCAGATGGACTTTGACCTAGACCTTGCCGTCAGCCAGGATAACCAGAATCCTGTTTATTACGTTCAGTATGCTCACGCAAGAATTTGCAGCATTTTAAAGGCGCTTGCCAATGACGGAATCACCCCGAGAGAATGCTCCGCAGATGAGCTTGCTCTGCTCACAGCACCCGAGGAAAAAGAGCTTATTAATCACCTGTCCGTTTACACAAACGAAATCATCAGTGCCGCAAAGGATTACGACCCCACCAAGATTACACGCTACGTAACCCAGCTTGCAACACTGTTCCACAAATTCTACAACGCTTGTCGTGTTAAGGGTGAAAACGAGAGCCTGGTTCAGGCAAGACTTGCACTTTGCGAATGTGTTAAGGCAGTAATCAAAAATGTACTCACTATGTTTAATATCACTTGCCCTGACAAGATGTAATAAATTTAAAATAAATTCAGCCGTAACAGAAATACGTTGGTTTCTGTTACGGCTGAATTTTTGCTTTTATCTCAAGTACAACCAATAAACAATATAACTACATTTAATAACTATATTTATTTGTCTCTAAAAATTTGATATACGCACTTTTAATTATTTCGTATTTTTCTTCATCAGCAGCAGTATGATCCCAGTCTGTGCCATTAAGAACAGTTTGCACTAAGCACCCTCTATTCCTCACAATAGCATCGTTATCATAAATATCCGGATCTATAAATTTAAGTCCATCATCAACAATGTAATATCCAGATCCACAATATCCGCCAACAGGATAGTTTTTGTAAAATGATATTTTATATGTTCCGTCAAAATCCTGAAAAGAAATTTTATCTATGTAATGGTATTCACCACTGTCATAATTGGAAGTCTCCCAGTCTGACATAGCATTATATACAGCATCAATATACTGATAGTCGTTTTCAGTAAGTCCTGTTACGTTTTTATCTGAATTACTGCAAGCACAAAAAGACAAACATATAAATACCAAACATAAAAAACAAATTAATTTTCCATAACTAAATAGCCCCAAATCTCGGAATGTTCAGAGCGATACTTTTTCATAAAACTAGCCTTATCCATAAATTGCATTTAAATCTCTCCTTTAAAAATTCATTATCTATTTTCATATAACCGCTGTTACTAAGCATATCAATCGCTTTGGCATATACAGTAAAAATTATTCAGTACTTATTATAACCATACGGTTATACCATAAGCATATTATCACAAAGAATGTTATTCTGTCAATAGCAAATAATAAAAAAGGTGATAATATGCCATACTATAAACGAATACGAGAATTAAGAGAAGATCATGATTTAACTCAAAAGGAAGTTGCAGATTTTCTGAATATGAAACAACCGCAATATTTCAGATATGAAAACGGAAACCGTGATATTCCTACAGACATTCTGATTGCACTTGCAAAGTTTTATAATGTTTCGACCGACTATATTCTCGGATTAAAAAACAATGAAGAATATCTTTAAAATTACACATATATTTAACAAAACTGCAAAAAATAAAACCACCTAAACGAAAGGTGGTTTATTTTTTGGAATTCTCAAATACAAAATCTGATAAACAAAGTGAACAGTATCCGATTGAATTGCCGTCCCGCAACGGCGGCATCAAAAGCTCGCCTATTGTCGATGTTGTTGAAAACGAAATATTCCCGATGGAAGTTGCAAATTGCCATAGAAGCAAGCCGCACTTTGACACCAACGAAGACATTACCGAGGTAGTTACTACCGAAATAGAACCTGATAAGGCAGAGCAAACCATTCACGAACGCTAAAGGTCGGCAAATAAAGCAAGCTGGTGTCGGAGTTAATTGCTCCGACATCCCCTTTTATCCCCTGCTGAGCGGCAATTATACGTGCCCTGAGCTGATGAAAGCCGTCGGTTACCACTGCAATATCTTCGTTAAGATTTTCAGTCTTTATAATATCCATAGAGAAATCTATGTTTTCAGTTGTGTTGACAGCCTTGTCCTCTTTATACAGTCTGTCAGAGCCAATACCTTTTTCCGTAAGCACATCATACATACACTGTGCTTCACTAATCGGTTCGTCGTCTCCCTGACCGCCCGTAAGCACTGCCGCTGCCTGCGGATTATCATCAAGATAATCCTTTGCGGCATTTATTCTTCCCATTAATATTACTGAAGGTCCATAGCTTTTCACCTGAGCACCCAAAACAACCGCTGTTGCATTTTGGGCAGGCGCCTGAGCCGCACAAAAAACCATTGCTGACGTTACAACTGCACCATAAATTGAAAAAGCTATAAAAATTGTGTTGACTGCTATGTATATAAATTTTGTTATTTTTCTTTTGCAGAATATTTCTCTGATTTTCCTGTGCAACGGCGCACAGCAAACACAAAACACCCATACACACAACGCCGCTCCTGCAAGATTTCCAATATTAATAATGTTGCTTGTCATTGGTATAACGAATAATGCAAAAAAGACAACGGAAAATATTAAAAATACACTTCTGACAATTAATAATAGTACCTTTTTCATAACAACCCCCAAAATCTTACAATTTAATCATATTATAAAAGCATCATAACAAACGTATGTGACAGTTATGTGAGCTTGATAGATTTATTTTTAGCCTGTCCCAAAAAAGTAAAACAACAACGGAATTGTTATCACCGATGAAAGCTGTGACACCAAAGCCATACTTGCTCCTGCGTCAGGCTTTTCTCCGTATGCCGCAGGAATTATTACTGTGTTCAGTCCGAGAGGCATTGCGTTTGCACACAGTGTTGCAACGATTATCTCTTGCGGTGCTTTTAATAATTTAAGCGCAATAACAGCTGTTGACGGAAGCAAAATAAGCCTTACTGCCGCCACAACATAAGTCTGCCATTGCCTGAACAATACTCCAAAACTGTATCCTCCGATTACCAGACCTGTCAATATCATCGCAATGGGTGACATACAGTCTGCCGCTGATGTAATTATACGAGTAACAATCTCAAACTTCGGCAAAGGCAAAAGTCCGAGTGCTCCGCCGATAAATAAAGACATAAAAATAGGATTGACAAATACTTTTAGTGAAAATGTCTTTCCTCCGTTTGGAACAAGCCATGCAATGCCCACGGAGTAAGTAAATATATTAAGCGGCAATGTAAACATCATATAATCAAACAACTCAATACTGTCTGAACCGTAAATTCCTTGAACCATTGCAGTTCCGACAAATCCGAAGTTTGACACGCACATTGAATATCTGTATATTTTCTTCATATACGGCGTCTTTCCCAAAAAATGCGAGATTGCAAATGCCGCCGCAATACAAAAAATAAGTACGGCTGTACTGTAAACGATAAACACCCATTTTTCACTGATATTCTTTACCGTGCAGTTGGTGCGAAATGTGTTTATTACAACGGCAGGCATAAGGATTTTGTTTTCAAGTTTAGAAAACACTTCTGCTGTGTTATCGGGAAGAAAATTCCCCCTGCGAATAACAAAGCCGATTAATATAAAAGAAAACAAAACGCCTATCTGAAAAATTACAGAAGAAAATATTTCCACCGTTTTCACTCCCTTATGCAAACACTGCTAACCGTTAGTTTTTTCAACAGTCAAGTGTTAGATTTTACTGAATTTGTGATGTTATAATACAGATAAGGCGGGATGAGGTCATCCCGCCCTGCAAGGTGTCTGCAATTAATTACTTGCAGTTGCACTTAGCCTCAAAGCTCTGACAGTCTGTGCACTGACAAACTGTTGGATTTGCTTCATGTGTGCCCACCTTAATTGCCTCAAGTGAACAGTAATCCTTTGTGTCGTTGTGGTGCTTACAACTTGTTACAGAACACATAATGCTCTGATTTGCGTATGAATTGTCAATCATATAATTCACCTCATATTTTATTTCGGATTTATAAACCGCCCAATAATTTGCAATATAACTTTAAGATATGTTTATCTTATAATTTCTGCCCTATTATTCAGCACTTTACAATCCGCATATTTATTGTTGCAAAAAAACTTCAAATTATACCGCACGCTTTGCTCATTCTGTAATAAAATGTACTGAGGTGAATTACGTGAATACTTTATCGGCTGTTTTACTTGTTGTTTTTGCCGTAATCGGAGTGATTGCAGTTGTCAGTGAATTAACTTATTTCCTATTTAGAAATAAAAAAGATAATACCATTATGTTTATAACCCCCATCAAAGGCAAGTGTGAAAATGCCGAACACCTTTTGCGCAGTGCCGCAGCCAAAGTCAAGTGGGTCAGCCGTGGCAAGCACGACTATGTAATTTGCCTTGACTGTGATATGGACGATGAAACAAAAAAGATTTGTGAAAATATATGCAACGAATACGGTTTTGCAAAGCTTTTGAGCAAAAAGGAATTTTTTGATTTTATAAAATAATAATGCATAAATAATGCACAAAACAGCCTGTCGTGAGTTAATTCCAACAGGCTGTTTTATTTAAAAAATAATTTAAATTTTTAAAACTATATTCACAAGATACATTTTATGGTATAATAACCTTATGACTTCAGTTATTATTATGTGTAAAGTAAATCGTCACAAGGAAGTGGATATATGAAAAAATTATTTACAATCATAGTTTGCAAACTGCTTAAATTTGCAGGAGGTCTTATCGGCAAGGGAAGCAGTCTGCCGGGTCAAATTGCACTTAAGCTGTGTCCCGACATTCTCAGCCGCATTAATCTTCCTGACTATATCGTTGCCGTTACAGGCAGCAACGGCAAAACCTCAACCGTTGAAATGATTGCACATATCTTGCAGGAAAGCGGCAAAACCGTTGCATGGAACAAGGAGGGGTCTAATCAAATTGAGGGTGTTACAACACTCATTCTTGGCAGCTGTACCCTCTTTGGAAATGTAAAAAGCGATATTTTACTTATTGAAAGCGACGAACGCTTTGCAAAATATACATTTAAATATATCACCCCAACCCACTATGTAATCACCAATCTTTATCGTGACCAGCTCACACGAAACGGTCACCCCGAATGGGTTTACAACGCAATTAAAGACAGTATTCATCCTGAAACTCAACTCATTTTAAACGCTGACGACCCAATGGTATCCTGCTTTGGTTACGGCAGAGATGATGTAATATGGTTTGGCGTCGGCGACATCGAGAGCGACACAACCGAGTTTTGCGGAGTATACAACGACGGAGCTTACTGTCCGAACTGTAAAGCTCCTATGACCTATACAAAGTATCACTATGACCATATCGGCAATTACAAGTGTACAAGCTGTGGTCACAAGCGCAACGACACCGAGTACACTGTTACTAAGTCAAACCTTGACAAGGGAGAAATCACAATTAATGGCAAGTACAACATCTCCCTTTCGCTTAAATCGCTTTATAATGTATACAACATTCTTGCCGCCTTTACCGTTGCCTCTATTGTAGGTATTGATAAAGACAGTATTGCAAAGCATCTGAGCAATTATGTGCTCAAAAACTTTAGAGTTGTTACATTTGAGCTTGGAAGCCGCAAAGGCACACTTGTAACTTCAAAGCATGAGAACAGCATTTCTTACAATCAATCATTAAGCCTTGCGGCTTCGGACAAAGACAAATGTGATGTTCTTATTATTGTTGACGCTATCAGCCGCAAGTATTTTACAGGTGATGTTTCGTGGTTGTGGGACATTAACTTTGATTTGCTTCAAAGCGACAATGTTAAGAATATTGTGCTTTCGGGCACATATTGCTATGACCTTGCCACAAGATTCTCATTTTCTGATGTATCTGCCGACAAAATAAAAATCATTGAGAGCATTGAAAGTGCAGTAGATTACCTTGATAACGACAGCAAAGAAAAGATTTATGTAATCACCTGCTTCTCAGACAAAGAAAAATTCCTTGGCAAAGTAAAGGTGGACTAATATGAAAATTCTTCATTTATATTACGACATAATGAATTTATACGGCGAATACGGAAACATAAGCGCACTTGAACGTGTGCTTCAAAAAAGCAACGTGGAAATTACAACTGACCGTCTTACCCTCGGCGACAGCGCCGACCTTGAATCATATGATTTTATCTATGTAGGTTCGGGTACAGAGAGCAATCAAAAGCTTGTACTTGAAGACTTTAAGAAATACCGCGACAGCCTTGCCTCCTGCATTGAAAACGGAATCCCTATTCTGATGACAGGCAATTCGTTTGAAATGCTCGGCAAAACAATTACCGACTGCAACGGCAAAGCATACGACGGTCTCGGAATTTTTGATTTTACATCGGTCGAGCAGAATAAAAAGAGATTAACAGGCGATGTCATCTGTACTGCTGATTTTTCAACAAAGCCTTTTGTCGGTTTCATCAACAAGTGCAGTGAAATAAGCGGCATTACTTCTCCCCTATTCACCGTAAAGCACGGTATGGGCAACAACAGCGAGAGCAAGAGTGAAGGCTTGCACTGCAAAAATCTTTTCGGCACACACGTTACAGGCCCTATTATGATTAAAAACCCGCATTTTCTTTTGCATATTGCAGACATTATTTCAAAACGCAACCAAGGTTTTGAGGTTTGTGCAAACCACCTTGATTACGAGCGCAAGGGATATAAAATAACCTTAAATGAGCTTAGCAAAAGATTTGAGGAGTAACCCAATGGATAACGATAAGTTATTTCAGCTTGAAGGCTCTGTTGAAAATGTTGTATACCGCAATGAGGACAACGGATACAGTGTAATCGAAATATCTGATGATGAGGATTATATCACTGCTGTGGGAATTATGCCTCAGGTCGGTGCAGGCGATATGGTTAAGCTGACAGGCACTTACACAACTCACAAAACATACGGCAGACAATTTTCGGTTCAGATATGTGAAATCTGCCGTCCAACGGAGTCTGCAGATATTCTGCGCTACCTTTCGTCAGGCGCAATCAAGGGAATCGGCGCACAGACTGCACAGCGCCTTGTAAAGGAGTTTGGCGAGGCAACGCTTGATGTGCTTGAAAATCAGCCTGAACGTGTTGCACTGCTGAAAGGAATTTCCGAACAAAAGGCAAAAGATTTTTCGATTCAACTCAAAAGCAATACAGGTGTGCGTACTCTTATGCTGTATCTTGGCGAATATGGAATTTCAAACACCTCAGCTGTTAAAATTTTTAACGCACTCGGCGCAGGATGTGTTGAACTGATAAAGGCAAATCCCTACATACTATGCAATTCAGGCTTTGGTGTGTCATTTGAAAATGCTGACTTTATCGCAAAAAAAGAAAATCTTGATAACGATTCCCCCGTCAGGCTCCGTTCTGGCATTACATATATTCTCCACCACAACGAACGCAACGGCCACACCTGTCTGCCAAAAGACAAGCTTGTTAAAACTGCCGCAGATTTTTTGTCGGTTGCCGCCGAGAGTATTGAAAGCTGTATGGAAGAAATGATTTTTGACCGTTCGCTCATTGAAGATACTATTGACGACTGCCAATTTATTTTTGCGCCTGAGGTTCACCTGTGCGAGATGTATATTGCCTCCCGAATTAAAATGCTGCTTAAATTTCCCTCAGAGAAAATTAAAGATATTGACTCGGAAATTAAAAAATGCGAAAAAGAGGACGGTATAGAATATGCCGACCTGCAAAAAGAGGCTATAACACAAGCACTTACAGAGGGAATGTTAATTTTGACAGGCGGCCCCGGCACAGGAAAAACCACCACGCTCAATGCGATAATCAAAATAATGAAACGCAAAGGCAAGACTGTTTTGCTCTCCGCTCCCACAGGGCGGGCTGCTCAGCGAATGAGCGACTTAACAGGCGACGAAGCAAAGACCCTTCACCGACTGCTTGAAGTCAGTTGGGATAAGCAAGACAATCCGATTTTTAATAAAAATGAACGCAACCAACTCAAATGCGACGCATTGATTATAGACGAAGTTTCTATGGTTGACACATTTATTTTTGAGAGTGTAATGCGTGCACTCAGCACCGGCTGTCGTCTGATACTGGTTGGAGATTCTGACCAGTTGCCGTCAGTCGGTCCCGGAAATATTCTGGGCGATTTAAGCACCAGCGGAATTATTCCTGTCGTAAGACTCAACGAGATTTTTCGCCAGGCACAACAAAGTCTGATTGTCACCAATGCACACAAAATTGTTAACGGCGAGCTGCCGGTTCTCAATTCAACGGATAAAGATTTCTTTTTTCTTAAAAGGAATAATAAAACTGACGTTTCAAATGTTATTACCGAGCTTTGCTCCGTAAGACTTCCAAATGCATATGGCTATTCACCGCTTGAGAGCATTCAGGTGCTTGCACCGTCAAAAAAGGGCGAACTCGGAACAGCTGAGCTAAATCATCGTTTGCAGGCATCACTCAATCCAAAGTCCCCCGAAAAAAGCGAAATTACAATCGGTTCAAAGACTTTTCGAGTAGGCGACAAGGTTATGCAAATCAAAAACAACTACGATATTCACTGGTTCAGGTCAAACGGTGACACAGGTGAAGGAATATTTAACGGCGAGATAGGCATAATTGAAAAAATTGACAGAAAAAGTAAATCTATCGAAATTAATTTCTACGACAAAAGCGCACGCTACACTGTTGACTTTGCCTCTGACCTCGATTTTGCCTATGCAATTACGGTTCACAAAAGTCAAGGCAATGAGTTTGACGCCGTTGTAATCCCGATGTTTCCCGGCCCTGTACAGCTTTACTACAGAAATCTACTCTATACCGCCGTTACCAGAGCAAAAAAAACGCTTGTTTTAGTCGGCAATCCACAGACGGTAGAATATATGGTAAACAACAACCGCCGCACCAAACGGTACAGCGGATTAAAAGAATTTTTACTTAGAGATGAAACACTTTATTAAAAATATTACAACACCGATTTTGGACTTTCTTTTTACCGTGCACTGTCCTTACTGCAATAAAGCAATCAATCGCAGTGAATATGCATGTGAAAACTGCAAAAAGCATTTTCCAGAAACGGCTGTTGTAAAATACGCTATCGGCGGATTCAAATGCGCATCTCCGTTTCCGTATGACGAACGCTACAAAGATGCAGTTACCCGATTCAAATTTCACAACTGCGGAGCATATGCAAAGCAATTATCATTTATGATAGTCTGCGCAATAGGTGAAGTATATCAAGGAAAGAATTTTGACGTTATCACCTGCGTTCCGATGCACAAAAACGCACTCAAACAACGAGGTTACAATCAAGCCGAACTGCTTGCAAGAGAATGTGCTGAAATTATGGGAATTGAATACGCAGACGTCATAGAAAAATTTAAAGAAAACAAGTTACAGCACAGAATAAAAGCCAATGAACGTGCCAAAAATGTCAGGGGTGTTTACCGCATACCTGACAAGAAAATTGCATATGGTAAAAGTGTGCTGATAATCGACGACATCATTACAACCGGCAACACTCTGGGCGAGTGTGCACGCATATTAATGAAATCCGGGTGCAAAGAAGTGTGCTGTGCGGCATTGTGCACGGTTACGATACCTTGAATAACATTAAAATTTATAATAATCAGGAGCGATTTTATGGATATAGCAATAGATTTGGGTTCTGACAGAACAAGGGTATTTTTAGAAAACAAGGGCATTGTGCTTAATGAGGCAAGCGTTGTGACCTTTGACGTTGATACAGGCGAAATATACGCTGTCGGTGACGAAGCATACAAAATGATTGGAAAAACTCCTGCCGGAATACGGGCAATGCATCCTCTTGACGGAGGAGTTATCGCTCAGCCTGAACTTGTTGAAGATATGGTTGCAATTCTTCTCAAAGAGGTTTGTACCGCAAAAATCGTGATGCCGAGAGTTGTGACTTCTATTCCCTGTGACGTTACTGAGGTTGAAAAACGTGCTGTTGTAAATGCTGTCAGTTCAATCGGCGTTCGCAAGGTATACCTTATCGAAAGCCCTAAAGCAGCCTCGCTTGGATGCGGCATTGATATTATGGGGCCTCACGGTGTTTTGATTGCCGACATCGGAAGCGGTACTGCCGACATTGCAGTTCTGTCACTGGGCGGAATATCGGTATGCAAAAGCGTTAAACACGCAGGCGCCGCAATGGATGACGAAATTGTAAAATATATTCGCAAAAAGTACAACCTTATCATCGGAACAAATATGGCTGAAGCGTGCAAAAAAGAGGTTGGCTGTGTTAAAGTTCCCGTTGAACCAAAGACATTTAAGGTCAAGGGCAGAGATGCCGTAAGCGGACTTCCGAGATTTGTTGAGGTTGGATATGCCGAGATAAAACCTGTTATTGAGGAAACAGCGCTTGAAATTGTAACAGCTATTAAAGATGTACTTGAAAGTACTCCTCCCGAACTTATAGGAGATATTTATTCTGACGGAATTATTCTGACCGGAGGTCTTGCAAAGCTGACAGGATTTGCAAGAATGATAAGCGAAGCCACAAAGCTCAAGGTAAGGGTTCACAAGGCTGCCGCTGATTGTGTTATAACGGGCTGCGGCAAGGCGATTGAATACATCGCAACCGCCGACAAAGCTGATTCAAGCGGATTTTCACCGCTTATCAGTGTTAATTAAAAATCAATATTTAAGCTTAAAACAATAAGAGTAGTTTGCCGACGTCTTTATAATCAAGACCGTTCACAAACTACTCTTTTATGTTATATATTAAATTTAATTTTACTCATTATCTCTGTCAAATTCATTGTACATATTTTCAAGAGTTGACAGCTGATCGATATACGGTGTTTCTATTGAAGCCTCAAATTTGGATTCTTTTTTGCTCTTGAGTACCTCCATAGCCGATTTGTCAGGCATATTAATCGTACCTGCACCGGCAACGCATCCGCCCGGACAAGCCATACCCTCAAGCAGATAGCCGTCATATTTACCGGCTTTTGCCATTCTGAGCAATTTTGCACATTCGTCCAGTCCCTGAGCATTAGCTACCTTAACCTCACGCTCAGGATCAAGCTGAGAAATTGCATTTACTACGGCTTTTGCAACACCGCCGCTTACAGCAAAGCCTCTGCCGTCTGCACTTGAGAATGTAAGAGGTTTTTCGTCAACTTCAAGGGCAGAAAAATCAACGCCCTTTGCATCAAACATTCCTGCAACCTCTTCAAATGTAAGAACAAAGTCAATATCACTGCGAATTGTTCTGCGGCTTGCCTCAAGCTTTTTAGCCGCACAAGGTCCGATAAATACAACCCTGCATCCCGGATACTGCTGCTTTGTAAGTCTTCCCGTAAGCACCATTGGCGTTAGTGCCATTGATATGTTAGAGGCAATAGTCGGAAAGTTCTTCTTTGCCATCATACTCCACGCCGGACAGCATGATGTAGCCATAAAAGGCTGTTTTTCGGGCACTTCAGCCATAAAATCTTTTGCTTCTTCAACGGTGCAAAGGTCTGCTCCGACCGCAACCTCAACAACATCCGCAAAGCCCAGTGCCTTAAATGCATTTCTCATTTTATTTGAAGGAAGCCCCTTGTACTGACCTGCAATAGCAGGAGCAACCGCCGCATATACAGGAGTATCGCTGTTTATAGCCATTATTGTCTGGAAAATCTGGCTTTTATCAACAATCGCACTAAACGGACAGCTTACCAGGCACATACCGCAAGAAACACACTTGTCGTAGTCAATTTCTGCTCTGCCGTGGTCGTCGCTGTGAATAGCCTTCATTCCGCACGCCGCCGCACAAGGGCGTTCCTGCTTGATGATGGCATTATACGGGCAGGCACTTTTACACTTTCCGCACTTAACACATTTGCTCTGGTCAATATATGACTTGCCGTCAACTATTGAAATTGCATTTTTTGAGCACACCTCAGTACACGGATGCTCAAGGCAGCCCTGGCAACCATCACTGACAAACACGCGCTTTTCGGGGCAACTGTGACAGGCAAACTTAATAATATTTACAAGCGGCGGATCATATACCTTTTCATCTATCATACTTTCTTCAACACCTGTTGAAATAGGCGCTTGTCTGTCGGCAGGAAGCAAAGGAAGTCCCATTGCAAGGCGCAGTCTTTCTCCTACAATCGCACGTTCAAGAAAGACGCTTTCCCTGTATGTAGAAATTTCACCTGGAATAATTTTGTATGGGAGAGCTTCAAATTTTGAGTAGTCGCCGCCCTCATATGCAAATCTTGCAACCTCAGTAAAAATCTGGTGTCGAATTTTTGTTTTTGATGAATAAAGTCCTCTCAACTGAATCTTCCTTTCATTTATATTTGCAGACAAAACCATATAACTTTGTTTTATACATAAATTATACAACAGTGCGATGTCAAATTCAACAAAGTTTTTTGCTAAACAAAAAAATTCACACAATAAACAAATCTGCTCATAATGCTGATTTTATTTGTATTTTGTGCACAATCAAGTTGAGCGCAATCATTTGTGATACAATGTAAAATAATTTTGTGTTGACTTTTAAGGTAATTTGATATATCATTAAATCAGAATGAATTATACGTTATAATACAATGAGGTGATTTTATGAAATGCCCGAACTGCGGCTTTGAAAACAGCGGAAATTTCTGCACAATGTGCGGCACTAAAATTACTGATTCTTCACCGACCGCCGCAAACACAGAATTTGCAGATAACGGACAATTATATCAGAATCCATATCAAAATCGGACAAACTCCCCTCAACCTCCGTTTCACGAGGTTAATCAAGCTCCGCCTACAATGAATATTGCAAACAATCAAATGCCTAAAACCCAGGCGCCTCATATTCCGAATGCTACAGTGCCTCCTATTCCAAATGCTACAGCGCCGTCACCGCAATTTTCAAACGGTTACGGACAAAGCGGCTCGCCGTATCAACCACCTGCCACGGTGCAAAAGCCAAAGAATAAAAATAAAGTTATGCCCATTCTGATTACTGCATTTGTAATTGTTGTCGTTCTTATCGGCATCGGAATAAGCATCTACTCATCATTAACAAACAATAAATCCATAGTTGATAATTTTACGTCAAAACTCATATCCGACAATGATTATAACTCATATGATTATGATGATGCATACAATGATTATGACCCGTATGCGTATTCTGTGGACGAAGAAGCAGTCCTTAGCCACACCGACGTAGGGCTTGTTGATTGCAAAATCAGCAAACTCAACGACACCGATAAAAGCCTTATTGAAAGTCCTGCCGGCTGTAAAAAGGTTGATTTGGTTTTTGAAATAACAAACACTGCACACTACGACTATATTTTTGATATATATCAGTTTACTGTGTTTGATAAAAAAGACTTCTATGATTGTGAGATTTTCGCAATAAACGGTAAAAGCACAGATGACTTTAAACTTACAATCAAGCCGGATACAACTGAGCAAATCACACTAAGCTGTGCCGTAGCAAAAGATTGTGAATCTATAGAGTTAACATATGAAGACAGCGGTATTGTTTCCCCTGATTCAGCCAATAGCAATAACGAAACACTTGTCAGCTGTTCTTTTTATGCTGATCTTGCCGATTTTGATGATCCGTTTTTGGATTAATCAGACAGCGCATTAATTAGAAATTAATATTAAGTCAAAAATCCGATTAACTCTTAAGAGTTAATCGGATTTTGTTATGTTAAAAAATTCTAAATTAATCAAGCGGTTTACCTATTTTGCGAAAACGCTCATAGCGATTTGCAGTAAGCTCATCATCAGTCAACGCAAGATTCTTCTCGAATGTTCTGCTGACAAGCAGCTTTAAGCTCTCAAACATAGCTGTATCTTCAGCCTTTGGTTGTCGAACGATACGTTCAATTACTCCAAGGTTAAACAAATCCTGAGCGGTGATTTTTAGTGCCTCAGCAGCCTGCGGTGCTTTGGTACTGTCTTTCCAAAGGATTGACGCACAGCCCTCAGGAGAAATAACTGAATAAACAGAGTCCTCCATCATCCACACCTCGTCGGCTACTGCAAGTGCAAGCGCACCGCCGCTTCCTCCTTCTCCGATAACAATCGAGAGAATAGGAGTTTTCAGAGTCATCATTTCCATAAGATTTTCAGCAATCGCCTGACCCTGTCCGCGTTCCTCTGCGCCAATGCCGGGATATGCTCCGCTTGTGTCAACAAAGCAAAGTACGGGTCTATGGAACTTTTCAGCCTGCTTCATAAGTCTTAATGCCTTGCGGTATCCCTCGGGATGAGCCTGTCCAAAGTTGCGCTCCACACGCTCCTTAGTATTTCTGCCCTTTTCAATTCCGATAACAGTGATTGGTGTATCATAAAGCATAGCAAGACCTGCAATAATTGCCTTATCGTCTGAATATCGGCGGTCACCGTGCATTTCAATAAAGCTGTCGCCAAACATATGGGCAATATAATCAACAGCTGTCAGCTTGTTTGCATCTCTTGCCGCCATTAACTTTTCATAAGCCGTCATTATTCTGCCCCCTTATCGCTGTAGCCATGTAATTTGAGCAGTTTGACTAATGTATTTTTTAAATTACTTCTGCTGACAACTGCATCAATAAAGCCTTTTTGAAGCAAAAATTCTGATTTTTGGAAATCCTTTGGAAGCTTTTGACGAATTGTCTGCTCAATTACCCTCTGACCGGCAAATCCGATTAATGTATCGGGTTCTGCAAGAATTATATCGCCTTCCATTGCAAATGATGCGGTAACACCGCCCGTAGTCGGATCGGTAAGTACGGTGATATACAAAAGTCCTGCATCACTGTGGCGCTTTGCCGCACCTGATGTTTTTGCCATTTGCATAAGCGACAATATGCCCTCCTGCATCCTTGCCCCTCCCGAAATTGTAAATACAATTATCGGAAGCTTGTTTTCGGTGGCATACTCAAAAGCGCGTGTGATTTTTTCGCCTGTAACAGTGCCCATTGATCCAATCATAAAGTCGCTGTCCATAACGCACAGTTCGCAGTCAATGCCGCCGATTTTGCACTCTCCGCAAATGACAGCTTCTTTACTGCCGCTTAGTCTTGCCTTTTCGAGCTTTGCATCATATCCCGGAAAATCGAGAATATTTGTGCTCTCAAGCTCTGCATCCTGCTCAACAAATGTATCGGCATCCGCAAGCATTTCCACACGCTGTCTGCCGTTCATTCTGAAATGATGATCACATCTTGTGCAAACATGCAGATTTTCCTGCATATCCGTTGTCAAAAGCATCGTATTGCACTTGGGACATTTTATCCACATTTCCTGCGGAACAAACGGAACGTTCTTGTTTTCGTCGTTAGTTGACTCAAGTTCATTTTTAGGTTTTCGGAAAGAAAATAAATCCATAATATTACTTCTTTCTGCTGTTACGCTTTTCTTCAAATTCAATCATAAAATCTGTTGTATATTCTCCGCTGACAAACTGTTCATCAGACAAAATTTCAGCAAGTATGTCACGATTTATATCAATGCCGTCGATAACCAGCTCAGAAAGCGCCATTTTCATCTTTCTTATGGCTTCTGCACGGCTTCTCGCCTGAACAATCAGTTTGCCTATCATAGAATCATAATACGGCGGAACAAAGTAGTCCTGAAAAATTGCAGTATCAAAACGGACAAATGCTCCTCCGGGAGTGTGAAGTCTTGAAATTCTTCCACAACTCGGACGGAATCCTTTTTCGGGGTTTTCTGCATTAATTCTGCATTCTATAACATTTCCGTGTGTAAAGATACTATCTTGTGTACGGTTTAATTTTGCGCCGGCTGCAATTCTGATTTGCCACTGAACAATATCAAGACCTGTTACCATCTCGGTTACTCCGTGCTCAACCTGCAAGCGGGTGTTCATCTCCATAAAGTAGAAGTTATTATCTCTGTCAAGCAAAAACTCGACAGTACCGGCATTTACATAATTAACCGCTTTTGCAGCCTTGACAGCCGCAGCCATCATAGCCTTTCTCGTCTTATCATCAAGCGCAGGGCTTGGGCTTTCTTCAATCATCTTCTGATTTTTGCGCTGTACTGAACATTCACGCTCGCCAAGGCAGATTGTGTTTCCGTAATTGTCGCACAAAAGCTGCATTTCAATGTGCTTAACCGGATGAATAAACTTCTCTATGTAACACGCACCGTCGCCAAATGCAGACTCAGCCTCACTTGACGCTGACAAAAATGCGTCTTCAAATTGTTCCATTGATTCAACCTTGCGAATACCTCTGCCGCCGCCGCCCGAACGAGCCTTGATAAGCAAAGGGAATCCGATTTTTTCTGCCTCTGCTTTTGCCTGTTCTACCGATTCAACAATGTCACATCCGGGAGTAACAGGTACGCCCGCAGCACGCATTGTCTTGCGCGCATTGTCCTTGTCGCCGAGCAGTTTAATCATTTCAGATGTAGGACCTATAAAATTTATATTGCACTGTTCACAAAGGGATACAAACTTTGCATTTTCTGACAAAAGTCCGTATCCGGGATGAATAGCCTGTGCGCCGCTTTCGACTGCAACAGTAAGAATTGCAGGCATATTAAGGTAGCTGTCCGATACTCGACTGCCGCCAACGCAATAGCTTTCATCGGCAAGCTGAACATGCAGTGAATTTTTGTCAGCCTCAGAGTAAATTGCAACTGTGCTGATGCCCATCTCACGACAGGCACGAATGATTCTTACTGCAATTTCACCTCGGTTGGCAATTAATATCTTAGAAAACATCTTTTCACTTCCATTTATTTTAGCTTTTTTAGCTTCGAGCAGATAGAACTGCATAATACATTGCCTTCATTGCCCGACAGTAATGCTGCTACTTATTTTCAACCAATGCAAACGAAAGCTCTGCGCTTACGCACAGCTTGCCGTCAACATAACCCTTTGCATCTATAAAGTAAAATGCACCTCTGCTTCTTGTCAGCGTGCAAACGCTCTCAAGCGTATCGCCGGGTTTTACCTGATTTTTAAATTTTACGTTATTCATCTTGGTAAAATACGGTGTGCAATTCTTAACCTTGTCCGCAAGCAAGCAGCAACTTGCCTGCCCCATCATTTCACACAGGATTACACCCGGTACAACAGGATTGCCCGGAAAATGTCCCTGCAAAAAGAACTCATCACCCTTAATGGTGTATCTCCCCTTTGCAGTATTTTCATCAACACTTTCAGCCTCTTCAACCAAAAGCATATTGTCACGGTGAGGCAATATCTGCTTAATTTCTTCCTGATTCATATTGTCCTCCCTACTTTATCTTAAACAAAGGCTGACCAAACTCAACAAGCTCGCCGTCCTTAACCAAAACTTCAACGATTTCGCAGTTTTCTTCAGCACCGATTTCATTCATACACTTCATAGCTTCAATAATGCAAACCGTGTCGCCCTTCTTAACCTGTTTGCCCACGCTTACATACGGCTCTGCACCCGGCGCAGAAGCTGCATAAAATACACCGACGATTGGCGCATTTATGGTTTTACTATTGTCAACAGGAGCAGCATCCGCCGCAACAGGAGAAGCTGTTTCAACTGTAGTTGTGGGAACAGCTGTCTGTACAGCAGGAGCAGTCACAGCAATCTGTTGTGAAGCAACCGGCTTTTCAATATGTATTTTTGAACCATCCTCTTTCTGGATTTCAAGAACAGAAAGAGATGAATTTTCTAATAAAGAAATAAATTCCTTGATTTCATCTAAGTTATACATAACAGCAAACCTTTCTAATTAAATCTTTTTAAATACTAAGCAAGCATCATGACCGCCAAATCCGAGGTTTGTTGAAGCCGCAACATTAACATCACGCTTAACAGCCTTGTTTGGTGTATAGTTAAGGTCAAGCTCCTCATCAGGCTCATCAAGATTAATTGTCGGAGGAATAACACCTTCATTGAGCGCCATAACTGCAACAATCGCCTCAACTGCACCTGTTGCACCAAGCAAATGACCGGTCATCGACTTTGTTGAGCTGATGCTTGCATCATAAGCCTTATCGCCAAGTGCAGACTTGAACGCCATTGTTTCGGTAAGATCATTAAGATGTGTGCTTGTACCGTGAGCATTTATATA
Source organism: Ruminococcaceae bacterium UBA7127 (assembly GCA_002493005.1). Taxonomy (GTDB): domain Bacteria; phylum Bacillota; class Clostridia; order Oscillospirales; family Acutalibacteraceae; genus Ruminococcoides. Next base: position 52,778 of record DKXL01000008.1, on the reverse strand, counting down.
AAGCTGAGCGTCATCCGACACACAAGCTTCATCAAAAGCTATTTTGATAGCTCTTGCAAGTCCTGCACCCTCAGGGTCCGGAGCAGTAACGTGGTGAGCGTCACAGGTATTGCCGTAACCGGAAAGCTCAGCATAAATCTTGGCACCTCTTGCAACAGCGTGCTCGTACTCTTCAAGCACAAGCATTCCTGCGCCCTCGCCCATAATAAAGCCGTCACGGTTTTTATCAAACGGACGCGAAGCCTTCTTTGGATCCGCACAGGTTGACAAAGCCTTTATATTTTGAAAGCCTGCAATAGTCAGAGGGTCAATAACAGCCTCTGTACCGCCTGCAATAATAGCGTCGGCATAGCCGTCCTTAATGCAGTGAAAAGCCTCACCGATTGAGTTTGTGCCTGTTGCGCATGCACTCATAACAGAAAGCGACGCTCCCTTTGCGTTAAATCTGATTGCAACATTACCTGTCGCAATGTTGCCTATCATCATAGGGATAAAGAACGGAGAAACCTTTTTTGCGCCGCCCTTTTCCATTGCAACCGTATTTTTTACAAAAGTTTTGAGTCCGCCGATGCCTGCACCGATGTACACACCAAAGCGATTTTCGTCAATCTTACCGATTATTCCGCTGTCGTCAACAGCCTGCTGAGCCGCCGCGATTGCGTACTGTGAATAAAGGTCAAGCTTTCTTATCTCTCTTTTTTCTATGTATTTTTCAGGTTCAAAATTCTTGACTGTGCCTGCAATGTGCACCTTTAAATCGCTTGTATCAAACTCGGTAATAGTTTCAATACCGCAAACACCGTCAATCATATTTTTCCACATTGTGGGCACGTCATTGCCGACAGGCGAGACTGCACCCATACCTGTTACTACTACTCTTCTGCTCATATTTACCTCCAAAATTACATTGCCAATCCGCCGTCAACTCTGATTACCTCGCCTGTTACATAAGCCGCATCATCAGAACACAGGAAAGCCACCACATCTGCGACGTCCTCAGGAGTACCGATACGCTTTGCAGGAATCTGAGCCTTCATAGCATCCTTTACCTTGTCAGAAAGCACATTTGTCATATCAGTTCCGATATATCCCGGAGCAACTGCGTTAGCTGTAACGCCTCTGCCTGCAAGCTCCTTGGCTACAGACTTTGTAAGAGCAATAATACCTGCCTTTGAAGCGGCATAGTTTGCCTGTCCTGCATTGCCGATAATACCGATAATTGAAGAAGTGCTGACAATTCTGCCATAGCGTTTCTTCATAAAGTGCTTGTATGTGTGCTTAATCATATTGAATGTACCCTTAAGGTTAACTCCGATTACGGCGTCAAAGTCCTTTTCATCCATATTGAGCACCAGCTTGTCACGTGTGATACCTGCGTTATTTACAAGAATATCAATACCGCCGAAATCCTCAATCACCTTTTCAACAACCTGCTTTGATGCTTCAAAGTTAGATACATCACAAAAATACTGCTCAACCTTAGTGCCGAACTTTAAAAGCTCTTCCTTAGCTTTTAAGCCCTCGCTTTCATCGCCGACATAAAGAATTGCAATGTTTGCGCCTTCTTTTGCAAGTCTTGAAGCGATTGCAAATCCAATTCCTCTTGAGCCGCCTGTAACTACGGCAGTCTTGTTTTCAAATCTCATAAGATTACCTCCTGCTTTGCATCAAAGCTTGAGAGCTTCTAAATCTGAAGCATTCTCAACCTTGTATGCCTTTACATCTGAGTTGATTCTCTTGATAAGCCCTGTGAGAGTTTTGCCCACGCCGACCTCAATAAATGTATCAACTCCGTCGTTTATCATATTCTCAACGATTGTCTGCCACTTTACAGGATTTTCAACCTGCGCCTTGACAAGAGCCTTATAATCGCCCTCATAAGGCTTAGCAGTATAATCGGAATAAATCTGAATTTGCGGGTCTGAAAACTCTATATTCTCCATATATTCATAAAGCCCATTTGCTGCCTCAGCCATAAACGGAGAATGGAAAGCACCGCTTACCGCAAGCAACTTTGCTCTGCCGCCTGCCGCCTTGCAAGCCTCGCAGAACGCATCTGCATTCTCGCTTGTTGTGGCAACAACAGTCTGGGCAGGTGAATTATAGTTTACCGGATAAGTCTTGTCAAATTCTGCACATATCTCCTCGACCTGCTGCGGCGTAATCTTCATAACCGCAGCCATTGCACCGGGATTCTCGGTTGCAGCCTTGTCCATAAGCTCGCCGCGCTTGCAAACAAGCTCAAAAGCCTGCTTATCGGAAAGCATTTTTGAAAACGCAAGCGCCGCAATCTCTCCGAGTGAAAAACCTGCAACACAATCAGGCTTTATGCCTTTTTCAAGCACTGCATATGCAGCAGCCAAATCAGCCGCAAAAACACAGGGCTGGGTGTTAACCGTCTTACAAAGTTCCTCTGTTGTGCCTTCAAAGCATTGAGCGGAGGTGCCGTTTCTAACCTCATCCGCCATATCAAAAACAGCCTTTGCAGCAGGTGAAAGCTCATAAAGCTCTTTGCCCATACCGCTGTACTGTGCACCCTGTCCTGAAAAAACAAATGCTATTTTACCCATTTTGTAGCTCCGTTCAAAGTTTCTTCAGCCTGTGCAAACATTTCTTCAATCATTTCACGAGCAGGCTGCTCCTTTTTAACCATACTTGCAACCTGACCTGCAAGAACCGTGCCCTGAGAAACATCACCGTCTTTAACTGCTCTTCTGAGTCTGCCGATACCCATATTCTCAAGTTCTTCATCAGATACATTTGTTGAGTCGTACTCTGCCTTTGTGTATTCACGCGTAAAGGAATTGCGAATTGAACGCACCGGGTGTCCGAGTCTTTTGCCTGTTACAACGGTATCAATGTCTTTTGCCTTTAAAATCTTATTTTTATATTCCTGAGAAATTGTACATTCCTCGGCAACTAAAAATCTTGTGCCAACCTGCACGCCTGATGCACCGAGCATAAACGCAGCTGCAATCTGTCTGCCGTCTGCAATTCCGCCGGCAGCAATAACAGGAATAGAAACAGCGTCAACAACCTGAGGAACGAGCGCCATTGTTGTCAAGTCGCCGACATGACCGCCGCTCTCGCCGCCCTCTGCAATTACTGCAAAAGCGCCGTTCTTTTCCATCTTTCTGGCAAGGGCTACACTCGGAATAACAGGAATAACCTTAATTCCTGCCTCAAGCCACTTTGGCATATACTTGCCCGGATTGCCTGCGCCCGTTGTAATAACCTTTATCCCTTCTTCAATAACAACATCCGAAACCTCATCGGCAAACGGACTCATAAGCATAATATTTACACCGAATATTTTGTCTGTCATTTTCTTGCACTTGCGAATTTCTTCACGAAGCTGCTCACCGTTTGAGTTCATAGCGGCAATAATGCCAAGACCTCCGGCATTTGATACTCCGGCTGCAAGGGAAGCGTCGGCTACCCATGCCATACCTCCCTGAAAAATCGGAAATTCAAGACCGAGTGATTGGTCTATTACAGTAGAAATCATATGTACATTCTCCTTTTCCTGAAACACAGCTGAATTTTTCGACAATTTTCCGCAAGATTTTATCATATATTGCCTGTATCGCCGAATAAAGCTGTAATTTTCTTAAGTCATAGCATATCAAGTTAATATTACCTCAAAATAGTGTAAAAGTCAATATATATGACTGATTTTTGGGTATATATACTAAATTCTGTTTTCTAACTGCAATAATCCTCAAGCGCCTTTCTCAGATTATTTCTGCCTTCTACCTCTATTCCCTTTTCAAGATAGACAATATCGCCCTTTGGCAAACTGTCAATCAAAGTATCAGTATTAAGATATGGTTTGCTCTCGCCTTTTTTGTACACAACAATGTGATTACCGCTGGCTTTAATTATAAAAATTTCCTTAGTTTCATTGCTAACGGTTTCACTTTGCACGGCATTTGTGCTGTGTGCTTCGCCGGGCGGTGCGAAAAATACGCTTACCATTAAACATATCATAAGGATAGTGCCGGTAATTGAAACAAGTCTTTTCAATCAAAAACATCCTTCCGTGTTGGTTTTACCGTTAGTTTTTCCGTCAAAACGCTGAATATTCACTCTTTTACATAAAATTCACGGCAGATTGCTTCATATTTTTTCATAAAAATTTGAATTAATATATTTATTTTTTTCTTTTGTAGTGCTATAATAATCATTAATAGTGTTTTTCACTTTATAATAAGGATATATTTGATTTTATAATTAAAGGTTTAACGGAGGTTACATTATGCGTAACAAACGAGAAACTGACATCAGTCAGTACACTGACCTTTCAAACGAAGTCACCAATGAAAAAAAGGATGGCGGAGTAAAAAGATTTTTCAAGGCTCTCGGCAAATTTCTGCTTACAATTTGTTCTGTATGCTTTGTTGCTTTGTTTATTGCCGGTATCTCGCTTTCAATTTATATCTTCACACTGGCATCTGAGCCTACGGGAATTGACCTTAAGGCTAAGTCGCTTAACCAAACAAGCTTCATTATGGTGCAGGATGAAAAAACGGGCGAGTTCAAGCAGTATCAAACCCTTTACAGCACAGAAAACAGAATTTGGGTGGGCAATCAGGACATTCCAAAGGCAATGAAAGATGCCGTTGTTGCGATTGAGGACAAGCGATTTCCCGATCACCACGGTGTTGACTGGACACGAACGCTGTCAGCGGTTGTCAACCTCGCCACAGGCTCAGACTCCTACGGTGGATCTACAATCACACAACAGCTGATTAAAAACATCACCGACGACAACGAGGTATCAATTACCCGAAAACTTCGTGAAATCTGCAAAGCGCTAAAACTTGAGCAGGAATACACCAAAGACCAAATCCTTGAGGCTTACCTCAACGTTGTAAACTTCGGCAACAGCTGTCAGGGAGTTGAAGCAGCCGCACAACTTTATTTTGACAAAAGTATAAAGGACTGCTCTATAGCTGAGTGCGCCGCCATTGCGGGAATAACTCAGAACCCGTCGCTTTGGAATCCGCTTGTATTCCCTGAGAACAACAAGGAACGCCGTGAGATTGTACTTCATGAAATGTACGACCAGGGAAAAATCACCAAGGATGAATTTGACGAGGCTATGGATGAGTCATCCAACATGACATTTGTAGGATGGCAGGCTGACAAAGAGGAAGAAGAGGATGACGACGGATATGTACAAAACTGGTACATTGACCAGGTTTTCCGTGATCTTCAGCAAGACCTTGCAACCTATTATAATATCAGCGAAGAGGCTGCCGCCTCAAAGCTGTACACCGAGGGCTTGAAGATATACTGCGCAATGGACGAAAAAATGCAGGATTATCTTGAAAATGCCGCGCTTAACATTGACAAATCAGGCGACTCTGATTTGCAAATTGCTTCGACAATGATGGGATTTGACGGCAGAGTTATTGCAACAGTCGGCAGTTCCACTCCAAAAGAAGGAGCGCTCAGCTGGGACAGAGCTTATAACTCAACGCTTCAGCCGGGTTCGTCAATTAAGCCCTTGCTCGTTTACCCTATTGCAATCAACGAAAAGCAGCTTTATTATTCATCAATGGTACTTGATGAACCGCTTGAAAAATATGAATTTAAAGACGGAGTATGGGTTCCCGGTCCGAAAAATGCATATCCCAACGGCTACAACGGCGAAATGTCACTGCCTGATGCAATCGAGTGGTCATCAAATGCCACAGCCGTTCAGGTTATGGAATTAATCGGCGGTCCAAGCGTTGCGTATGAGCAGGCTGTAACACGCATGGGATTTTCTCATCTTTCCGAACAGGACGCACAAAACACCGGTGCATTGTCAATCGGCGGTATGAACGGCGGTGTAACAATTCGTGAAATGGCTGCCGCCTACACTTATCTTGGAAACGGCGGACTTTATTACAAGCCGTACACTTATTACTACGTTACAGACTCTGAGGGCAATATAATCATCGACAACCGTGATACAATTCCTCAGCAGGCATACACTGCCGAAACTGCAGGTATTATGAACCGTTTGCTTCACTACAATATTGAAAACAGCGTGCACACAGCCGCTTCATATGCGAGGGTGTCAGGCTGGGATATAGTCGGCAAAACAGGTACAACCGATGATGATAAGGATTCGTGGTTCTGCGGTGTATCTCCATACGCCGTAATGGCTACGTGGTGCGGATTTGATACTCCGCGTTCTCTCACATATACAAGTAAGAACGTTGCAGCATCATTCTTCTCAAAGGTTATGGGAGAATACCTTAAAGACAGGGAGCAAAAGGAATATATGCTGCCCGAAACTCTGGTTGAGGCTCAATACAACCCCTACACAGGACTTATCGTATCAACCGACAATGTCAACGGACGTTATGTCGGATATTATACAGAGGACAATATGCCTGCATTCGGCGGTTCATATGATTACAATGACAATGATTTCTCAGATACCGGTGACGGTTCATATTCGGAGGACAGCAATTATACTCCTGATTACACCGTTGATCCAAGCGTCAATCCGGATGATAATTCAGACGTTGAGTCGAGTGGTGACAATAATGAAGCAAGCGGCGATATAAGCAATCCTGATGAAAATTCGGGAGATATTTCAGATGCCCCGCCTGATTCATCGGCGGAACTCGAATAATTGACCGATTGGAATTTTCTGATTTATTAAACATTTACAATCATCAGGAGAAAACAAATTTATTATATTAACTAATTTTACTAAAAAATCCTAAACTTGAAAGGAAAGGTTTTTAGATATGGTTTCAGTAGCAATTATGGGTCATGGAGTTGTAGGCTCAGGCGTAGCCGAAATCCTTACAACCCACAAACAGAAACTTTTTGCGAGCATTGGCGAAGAGGTTTATGTAAAGAAAATTCTTGACTTGCGTGAATTTCCCGACAGTCCGCTTGCAGACAGATTCACCAAAAACTTTGACGACATTATAAACGACCTCGAAATCAGAGTAGTTGTTGAAGTTATGGGCGGTCTTACCCCTGCTTATGACTATGTAAAAAGATGTCTTAAGGCAGGCAAAAGCGTAGTAACCTCCAACAAGGAGCTTGTTGCTGCTCACGGTGCAGAACTGCTTGCCATTGCCAAAGAGGAAAATGCTAACTTCCTGTTTGAAGCATCAGTAGGCGGCGGTATTCCGATTATCCGTCCTATGAATCAGTGCCTCGTTGCAAACATCGTTGATGAAATTGCAGGTATATTAAACGGCACAACAAACTTTATTTTAACTAAAATGATAGAAGACGGTATGCAATTTGACGATGCGCTTAAGCTCGCTCAGGAGCTCGGTTTTGCCGAGAGAAATCCTGCTGCCGACATTGAGGGTCACGATGCTTGCCGTAAAATCTGTATTTTGGCATCTCTTGCTTTCGGCAAACACGTTTATCCTGAATGGGTACATACAGAGGGCATTACAAAGATTACACTTGATGACGTAAAGTATGCCGAGGCATTTTCAAGCGTAATCAAGCTTATCGGCAAGGTTAAGCGCCTTAAAGACGGCAAGATTGATATTATTGTTGCTCCGATGCTTGTACCAAACAAAAGTCAGCTTGCCAATATTGACTATGAGTTTAACGGCATTATGGTTAGAGGCGACTGTACAGGCGACGTCGTATTTTACGGCAAAGGCGCAGGCAAACTTCCAACCGCAAGCGCAGTTGTTGCAGATGTAATTGACTGCTGCAAGCACCTCAAAACAAGAAAATATCTCTACTGGACAGACGGAAACGGCAAAAATATTATTCCGTTTGAACAGTCTGTAAGCGCAATGTATGTACGTGCTCAGGGCGATGATATAATTTCAAAGGCGCAGAAGCTGTTTGGTGATGTTACTGTTATCACAAAAGACAATTCGCCTGAAAATGAAAAAGCATTTGTTGTCAAGGAAATGCCGTACGGTGAATTCACCGATAAAACTGCCGCTCTTGAGAGCGACGGCGTAAAGGTGCTTTCATCAATCCGTATCGGTGATTTATAATATAACAAGGGGAGTAATCAGTAGATGAGTTTGATAGTTCAAAAATTCGGCGGCAGCTCTGTTGCCAATGCCGAGCGTGTTATGAATGTTGCTTCAATAGTAACAGACACTTTTGCAAAGGGTAACGACGTAGTAGTTGTTGTATCTGCTCAAGGCGACACAACCGACGATCTTATCGAAAAAGCAAACGAAATTAATCCTAACGCCTCAAGAAGAGAAAAAGATATGTTGCTTGCAGCCGGCGAGCAGATTTCAATTTCACTTCTTGCAATGGCTATCGAAAAGCTAGGCTACCACGCAGTTTCACTGCTCGGCTGGCAGGCAGGCTTTAACACGAGTTCCGCGCACACAAGCGCAAGAATCAAAAACATTGACCCGTCAAGAATCAAAAAGGAGCTTGACAAAAAAAACATCGTAATTGTTGCAGGTTTTCAGGGACTTTCAAAGTACGGTGACATCACAACACTCGGCAGAGGCGGTTCAGACACCAGTGCAGTTGCAATCGCAGCGTCAATGCACGCAGATTTGTGTCAGATTTTTACCGATGTTGAAGGCGTTTACACAGCTGACCCGCGCAAGATAAAAAATGCAACAAAGCTTAAAGAGATTTCTTATGATGAAATGCTTGAGCTTGCAACCCTCGGCGCACAGGTTCTTAACAACCGTTCGGTTGAAATGGCTAAAAAATATAATATCGAGCTTGAGGTACTTTCAAGTATGACAAAGGCTTCGGGTACAATAGTAAAGGAGAAAACAAAAATGGAAAAAATGTTAATCAGCGGTGTTGCTAAAGATACAGATGTTGCAAGAATTTCTGTTACAGGTGTTCCTAACATTCCGGGTCTTGCATTCAAGATGTTCTCAAAACTTTCTGCAAAGGACATTAATGTAGATATCATTCTTCAGTCAATCGGTCACGACGGTAAAAAGGATATCAGCTTTACAGTAGCAAAAAGCAGAGGCGAAGAAGCTGTTGCCTGCCTTAAGGATTACGCAGAAAACCTTGGTGCTGAGGACATTCTTTATGACGACGATGTTGCTAAGATTTCAATCGTAGGCGCAGGTATGGAAAGCCACGCAGGCGTTGCAACAAAGATGTTTGAGGCTCTCTATGACGCTCAGATTAATATTCAGATGATCAGCACAAGCGAAATCAAGGTTTCTGTTCTCATCAACGCTAAGGATGCTGACAAGGCAGTAAGCGCAATCCACTCAAAGTTCTTTGATTAATTCGGCTTTATACACATAAATACTAAATTTTCCCGAACAGTACATTTTACTGTTCGGGATTTTATTTTTGAAACATTTATGATACAATTATGATGTATAATTGTTGCAATTAATACTAATACCTGAGGTGCACTATGACTCATATTCTTATTGTTGAGGACGAAGCAACTATCTCAAATTTATTAAAAATGGCTCTTGAAAAGCATGGCTACAAATGCGACTGTGCCTTTGACGGTGAAATGGGCGCAGATATGATTGAGAACAAGCATTATGACCTTATTTTGCTTGACGTTATGCTGCCCAAAATTAACGGTTTTGAGCTTATTGAATATATCAAGGGGTTTGATATTCCGGTAATTTTTATAACTGCCAAGACCGACATAACAAGCAGAGTAAAAGGATTAAACCTCGGCGCAGATGATTACATAACAAAGCCGTTTGATATTACCGAGCTGCAAGCCAGAGTGGAGGCGGTACTGCGCCGCTACAACAAAACATCGGCAGTTCTCACTGTAAATGATTTAGAGATTAACACCAACTCAAGAATTGTAACCAAAAACGGCAAGCCTGTTGAATTAACCTTAAAGGAGTATGAAATTTTACTGCTGTTTGTCAGAAATAAAAACATTGCTCTTTACCGTGAAATGATTTATGAAAATGTGTGGAATGAGCCGTATATGGGCGATACACGCACCGTCGATTTGCATATTCAGCGGTTGCGAAAAAAGCTTGATTTAAAAGATAATATTCAATCAGTTTACAAGGTAGGCTACCGATTTACCGAATAGAGGATTTGCTATGAAGTTTGCATGGAAAATATTTTTTATATCATTTGTTATCATAATTCTGTCTTTCGGAGTTGGAGGATTTTTGCTCATAAACTCAGTTTTTACAACCTCGCTCAACAATAAAATTCAATCTGTGTGCGACTCAAACGCATACATTACCTCTTCTCTTTATGCAGTTGTGCAAAACACCTCTCAAATTGACAACAATGAAGCCTATCTGAGATTTACCATTTCTAATTTTTCAGAACAGGTTAATCACAATACCTCAAACACTACCGTCAATATCGACAGCGTTGACGGCAACAACTTTTATGACAAAGACTCGTTTATTGCAAATTTGCAAAACAATAACCGCGGTCACGTTATAATAGACAACGGCAATAAAAAATATATTCAGGCGGTCAGCAAAATTATTCTTTCAATCGGCGATAACTTGCCATATGAAGAACTGTACTACGTTGAGAGTATCGCCGATATAACTGATATCTATCAAAGTCGTGACAGCTATTGCAGAACGTACCAAATTATCCTCATAGGCGTTGCTCTGTTTGCTTCAATACTGCTCGTGATTTTCTCACATTTTATAACCAAACCGCTTGTCAGGCTTTCGGAGGTGTCAAAAGAAATTGCTGAAGGCAATTTTTCCAAACGAGCCCAAACACACAAGGGTGCAATAAAAACCAAAGAGATTGCCGAGCTTTCATACAACTTCAACACTATGGCACAATACGTTGAAGACTATGTTGAACAGCTTGAACGCGCCGCGCAGAGCCGTGATGATTTTGTTGCAGATTTTACCCACGAGCTAAAAACACCGCTGACCTCCGTAATCGGTTACGCTGATATGCTTCGCTCATATCAGCTTGATGACGCACAAAGACGTGAATGTGCCGATTTTATCTATAAAGAGGGCAAACGACTTGAATCACTTTCTCTTAATCTGCTCAATCTAATTGTTCTTAAAAATGACGAGATAAACCTTGTGTCGGTAAAATCCGATACAATAATCAGCGAAACCGGAAATTCTGTGCTTTTTCTTCTCAAAAAATATAATATTCAGCTTACAACTGATTTTGAGCACGCCACAATCAGCGCTGAGCCGTCACTCCTTAAAACTCTGCTCTATAATCTAATTGACAACGCCTGCAAAGCGTCAGAAAAAGGTCAGACAATAAGACTTACAGGCCGTATTAAAGACGGAAAATATTTATTCTCTGTAATCGATAATGGTACAGGTATCCCTCAAAGTGAGCTAAAAAAAATCACAGAACCGTTTTATATGGTCGACAAATCGAGAGCCAGAAGTATGGGCGGTGCGGGACTTGGACTTGCCCTTTGCAATGAAATCGCTAAACTGCACGGCTCAATGCTTAATATAGACAGTGTGTATAATAAAGGAACAACCGTCAGTTTTACAACCGAGCTTTGCGGCAGTGAGGAGGTTTTGGATTGTGAATAAAATAAAATATGCTCTCTGCATCTTCATTGCAGCCACAGTAACCTGTGCCGTAGTATTTCTTCCCTATCTTTACTATTCAAGTATCGACAAACGAGATATCAACAATTATGTAACCGAATCCTATTCGTTTGAAAGCAAAAACGACAACATAACAAGCGAAGAGCTCATCAGCCTGTTATCATCAGACGAAGCAATCTGGTTGGAAAGCAACACCTACTCAATGTATTATGACGGCAAGCAGTTTAACGATCTGTTAGACGAAATTGACTCTGCCCAGCCATTGCTTAAAAGCGCATTTAATGATAACGAGCTTGCCAATATGGCTATTGAGAAATTTTATGAAGTTGCCTCACAGATATCTGCCTATAAAGTTCAGGAGGTTACCGTAAACGGTGAAATTAACGGTTCCCCTATATCCGTAACTCTGCTGGATGTCGTATATTCAGATTTTAGCGAAAACGGTGCAGGCGAATTTGAAATACTGATGGACAAAAAGACAAAGATAGTATACGAATTTAAATGTACACCCAAAGAACCTATTGTGCAGGATGATTTTATCGATGAGCACGATCTTAACGAAACTGTTGAACAGAACTTAAGAGAACAAACCTGCTTTGCTTTATGCGATTATTGGGGCATTGAGGGTGAACATAATTATAACGTAGAAACCTCATTTTATTCTTTTTACTTCAACATTATGCCGCTTGCATTTACGGATTATGAATTTAATAATTATAATTCAATTATGTATGGTTACGATAAAACTGACAGCGGATACGAAATATCCGAGAAAAATAATTATTATTAATTTTATTTTAAGTAATGCAACATTACGTTGATACAAAAAATATACAACTTTGAATAAATTGTGAAACAAGCCTTCTGTATAGTAAAACCATACAGGAGGCTCATTTTATGGATATAAACGAATATGAAAACTTTTGCAAAAACAGCGAATACGGAAATTTTATGCAGTCATCATACTGGGCAACGGTTAAGTCAAACTGGGGACACGAATATATAACAATACGAAACAAAGACGGAAAAATTGAAGGAGGTTGCCTTGTGCTCATACGCAAAGTTCCGTTTATTAAAACCGCTATGCTGTATGTTCCAAGAGGCTTTGTGTGTGATATGCATAACAAAAAAGCGGTTAGGGGAATTTTTGCACAAATCAATCTTCTTGCCAAAAAACACAATGCATATGCACTGAAAATCGACCCTATGATTGACGAGGACGATACAGATGCAATCAAAAATCTCACAGAGCTTGGCTTTATTCATCACGGAGAAAAGGTTGGATATCAAAATATTCAATGCCGTGAAAATTATATACTTGACATAGAGGAAAAAAGCATTGATGAAATATTCGACAGCTTTAAATCAAAATGCCGCTATAACATTCGCCTTGCAAAACGCAAAGGCGTAGAATGCGGATTTTACGGCAAAGAGAAGCTTGACGACTTTATGACCCTGATGGAGCAAACCTGTAAACGTGACGGTTTCTGCGCGCGCAGTAAGGAATACTTTGCAAAGATTCTTAACGCTTTTGACGGCAATGCGGGCTTGTGTATTTGCTATCTTGGCAATACTCCACTTTCAGGCGCATTATTTATTAATTATTCAGGCACAACAAGCTATGTGTACGGCTGTTCGTCAAATGAACACAGAAATTATATGCCGAATTATCTTATGCAGTGGAATATGATTAAATATGCCAAAACTACAGGATGCTCAAAATATGACTTTTGCGGTATCCCCTATTGGTATGACGAAGATCACCCAAACTATGGCGTATACAAATTTAAGCAAGGTTTTAACGGATATGTCAAAACCTACGCAGGAGAATTTGATTATGTTTACAAATCTCATATTAACCATTTATTCAATTTTGCAATGAGCATCAAAAAGGGAATATAAAATTCCTGTTAAATCTTGACATTGTGTGTTATAATATATATAATTTTGAGCCGACAATATCTTAACGTCGGCTCAAATAACTTTAACAAGGAGGATATTATGACTGATTTTACACTTCCAAATGACCCTATGATGCTCTTAAGCGTAATCAATACAAAGTTACGAGATTTTTATCCAACTCTTGACGCATTATGTGATGATTACGGCTGTGACAAGGACGAGATAATTAATAAGCTCAGCACTATAGATTACACCTATAATGCCGAGCTGAATAAATTTATATAGAAAATTGCAGGTCAACATCCCTGCCGCTATATTAAATCAAGCAACAATAGTATTATACTAAAAAATGGTATCCGCCTTTATGGGAGGATACCATTTTGCTATAAAATATATTTACTTTACTGAGCAATATTTTTTTGGATTTCGGTTGCATCCATTACATCAACAGAACCATCACCGTTTACATCTGCAAGATTCATTTGTTCATCATCAAATTCTGTTAATGAAGCAGCATATTTTTGAATATACGTTGCATCAATAATTGTTACTATGCCGTCGCGGTTTGCATCGCCAAGCTCATATTCCGATGTTTTATGCGCTCTTCTCCAAAGCTGTGTACCATAGAATGGGTTTGCTGTACCGATTACCCAATAATCAGGTGTGTTTGCAAATATACGCAAACCGTGATTATAGCGATCTCCAAATCCATCGTTTGTCACAGTATTAATATCAACGCTACCGTCATCATTCTGAGAAATTTCATAAAGGTCAAATCCTGCCTTGGAAGTTGACATATATTTGAGAGATTTTGTAATTGCCTTAAGGTTTTCCTCCGTCGCATAGCTCATAAGCATATCATAAATTGGCTTTGCGCTATCCGGCAAAACAGCTTCAAGCTTTTCAAGTGCAGCAAGAATCTTACTGTAGATGTCAAGGAATTCCTCAGTTTCTGTTGTGTTTATCAATGGTGAAATTTCTGTAAGCATATTATTAACTTCGGTGAGCTTATCAAGCGTTCTATCGGAAATTGTTTCGTCTAAATCACCGTCATTAACAGCCTTTTTAAGTTTTGCAGTCTGACCTTTTGTAAGCACGATTTCAGTCATTTTGTCCATCGTTTCAGTTGCACGGTCAGATGCGTCTTCAATAGCAGATTTAATCAATCCATCTGTTGTCTGTGTGTTTTGGTCTGCGCCCTTTAAAATCTCAAGAAGAACACGAATATACTCAACCTGACGATTCCATTCTTCTTCTGTCATATTAATAAGGTCGCCGTTTGTAAACTGCGCAAGCGGCTCAAGCAAAGTTGTCGTATCCATTGTGCTGACATAGAGTTTGCCGTTATACACAGTCATCTGCCAGGTATACTGGCTCATATGTGTTTCATAACCTGAACCCATACCGGAAATACCGCCCTGCGGGAATGTTGAGGTCGGGTCACCGACAACCATCTCAATTTCTTCGTCGGCATCCATACGATAAAGATTTATTGATTGTTCAAGGTTAGTAGCCTGTGTTGTAAAATCCTTTCTTAAAACAAAGCCCTGTAATGCACTTGAAACATCGTTATATTCACCGATATAAAGATAGTCGTCATATATCTCAAGAGTGCATGCACCGCAGCTTACGCGTTCTTCATCAAGACCGAACGGATATTTTGCGCCGTCATTCTTATCGTCTGCAAGCACTGACCATGTCCAGGAGCTTCTGTCGTCTACAGGTCCGTTGCACTCACCGCGAATAATTGCAAAGGTTCTCAATGTTCCTGTTTCGGGATTTTTTGTGTCAGCAGTTCCTGTGCACACAACAACATAAAGCTTATTGTTGTACTCAATCACCTGATAAATACCGCCGCCTCCGTTTACATCTGAACGATGATAAGCCGGATAATTAAACAAATCCTCCATTGTTGCAATCACTTTAAATGAGTTTTGACCTTCTGACGGATTTTTTGATGCACAAAGGAACACTCCGTCGGTATCAAGACAGCCTGCAATAAGATTATCCTGATATGTGCCGATTGCACGTGTTGAAGTAAACACCTTGTCTTCTACAAGCTTACGATAACCGTCAACATCAACACAGTTATAAATACAAGTCATCTTATCGTTATTTTCAGGATCGATTTCATAGATGCAAGGGAAACCGTTTTGCATTGCAATAGCCTTTGATATTTCTGCCGGCGTGAGCTTGTTAATATCGATAATCATTCCGACAAAATAAAGCTTACCGTTCATTTCAAGCGCACTGCGGAATGTAGGAATTAAACCGTTTGTATCACGGGACATAAGAATTTTTGTTTCTCCCGTTTTTACATTGAATTTAATAAGAATGCCGCCTGCATATTTGCCGTCAGGCTCACCGGTGTACAAATTTCCGTTGTACATAGCTTCCATCATTGCCTTTGAAGCCTCAGGACTCATTCCGCTCATACCAACACCAAGAATAGAAGAAACACCGAGGCCGCCGTACATAGTATTGATATATACCCAATCACCGTGTACAGCTGAAGCGTAGCTGTAGGACTGTCCTCTATCGCCGTTGCCCTCACTCTCGCCACCTACATACGGAGCAATACTGCCATTGCCGATGTAGTCAACAATACCGTCGGGAGTCTCCACAGGTGAATTCGGGTGCGAAATCTTTTCAAATGTGTAATCTCCGTTTGTATATGTAATCTCAGGGTTAAGCTCTTCTGATGCAAATGCAACAGGAAGTGCCTGAATAAACACCGCTGAAGTTATTACAGCACTCAGAAAGACCGCCGTGATTTTTCGTATGAAGTGTTTTTTAAAATTGGAATTTCTGTCTTTCAAAATAATACCTCCTATTTTTTGTTATTTATTGAATTTTCATTATAGCATATAATTATTAAAAAATCATTAAATATTAAAAAATTTCACATAAAAAAGCGGCATAACGCCTCCCACAATTCGAGCAGACAGCTTGATATTATCTACACTTCTCTGCCCGACTATTTTCGAGCCATTCCTGATAAAGTAAAAAGCTCTGTTTAATAGCTCTAAATGAATTCAATTAAAACTTAGCAAACGATTTTGCTTGTTATTTATGCCGGCATCAAGCATAATAAACAATAAATCAAAACCACCTGTTCTACTGAATATCAGTAAAACAGGTGGTTTTGTTAATGGTTGAATCGTGATAAAAACATCTTTGTACGGGGATTTTTAGGATTATTGATAACTTGATTTGATGTACCCTCTTCGGCAATCACACCATCATCCATAAAAATAATTTTGTCTGCAACATCCCGTGCAAACTCAATCTCATGCGTAACAACAATCATTGTGCTGTCAGACGTTTTCAGTCCTTTTATAACGTTCAGCACCTCACCTGTAAGCTCAGGGTCAAGAGCAGAAGTCGGCTCGTCAAAACACAAGACATCGGGATTTAATGCAAGCGCTCTTGCAATAGCCACTCGCTGCTGCTGTCCGCCGCTCAGATTACAGGGATATGAGTCCTTTTTCTTAGCAAGTCCTACTCTGTCAAGCAGTGAAAGCGCATTTGTTCTGATAAGCTCTTGCGCCTCCTTGTAGGTTTTGACTCCCATATATTCACCGGTCTTTTTGAGCTGCTCCTTTGCCGCAAGCTGCGGTGCAAGCATAATGTTCTCAATTACCTTGTACTGAGGAAACAAATTAAACGACTGAAATACAAGACCGAAATGCAATCTGTTCTTTCTGATTTGAGCTTCATTAGATTTACTGATTTCACTACCGTCAAATAACGTATTGCCGTTAACAACTATCCTGCCTCCCTGAGGAGTTTCAAGAAAGTTAAGACATCTGAGCAAGGTCGTTTTGCCTGAACCCGAAGAACCGATTATAGCAAGCACCTCACCCTTTTCAAGCGAAAAGCTAATATCTTTAAGTACCTGAGTTTTTCCAAAGCTCTTCTGAATATTCTCAACTTGTAATAATGACATATACTCTCCACTCCTTATATCTTGAAATAATCAAGTTTTTTCTCAAGCTTGCTGAAAAGTATCGTGAGCAAGCCGCTGAACACAAGATAGTATACTGCCGTAAAGAACAACGGCCATATCTGACCGGATATGCCTTGGCTGCCCTTCATAAATGCCTGACCTGCCCAAATAACCTCTTGCAATGCTATGATACGTGCAAGAGAGGTATCCTTAACAAGAGTTATGATTTCGTTGCTCATAGGAGGTACAATGCGCTTTATCATCTGCATAAGCGTTACTTTAAAGAAAATCTGGGATTTTGACATACCCAACACCTGACCTGCTTCCTGCTGACCCTTTGGCACGCCTTGAATACCGCCACGGTATATTTCGGAAAAATAGCAGGCATAGTTAATAATAAACGCTAAAGACGCGGCTAAAAATCTGCCGCTTTCGCCGCTGCCCCATATAGGATTGTGCCATACAAGTCCGGGCAAATAATATACGATAAGCAGCTGAATCATCAGTGGTGAGCCGCGCACTATCCATACCAAAACTTTTACCACCGAAGCCAGGGGTTTAAACTTTGACATAGAACCAAGTGAAATTAAAAGTCCAAGAGGCATTGCACCGATAAGCGTAACCGCAAACAGCTTTAATGTCTGCAAAAAGCCGACGTTGAGTGCATTGAACACCACGGGAAATTGGTTAAGTAATTCTTCAAATGAAATCAAAATATTTCACCCTTTTGGTTTTCTAATATATCGAAAACAGAGAGTGCGAATTCACACCCTCTGTTTTAGGGAATCTGTTTTATTGCATTTATTGAGTAATCACTCAATTACTTCTCAATAAGAGCAGCCTGAACCTTGTATTCCTTTGCAATCTTCTCTACATCACCGCTTGCAGTTTTTTCTTTAAAGAACTCATTAAACTTTTTGGTGAGGTCAGAGTCTTTTCTAAAGCCTACGCCGTATTCCTCACTTGTAAGTGAAGCAGTATATGTAAGCTGTTCATAGCCTGTACCCTCACCTACCATAGCGGCAGCCATAAGTGAGTCGATGATAGCGGCGTCACTTGTACCTGACGCAACTTCCATAAGTGCAGAAGCCTGATCCTTAACCTCTGTGAATTCAAAACCGTTTTCTTTTGCAGCCTCATGTCCTGCTGAACCTGACTCTACTGCAAATGTAAGCTCCTGACAAGCTTCGGCAGTCTCATACTTTTTGGCAGCGTCAGCCTTTACTACAACTACCTGAGCGTTGTTACAATATGGCACCGAACAATCCATTGCAGATTTAACCTCATCTGTAAGGGTCATACCGTTCCATACGCAGTCAACAGTTTTGCCGTCAAGCTCCATAACCTTATTGTCCCAGTCAATCTCTGCGAACTCAACCTTAACGCCAAGCTCCTGTGCAAACAGCTTTGCCATATCAGCGTCAAAGCCAATCCATTCACCGCTTTTATTTTTGTAGTCCATTGGTTCAAATTCTGTAATACCTACAATCAAAGTACCCTTGTCCTGCACATATGCAAGATCTGAGTCCGCAGCAGGAGTACTATTCTTTTCTGCCGGTTTTTCACCTGCACAGCCTGCAAGAACCGCTACAGCCATAATGCCTGCCATTAATGTTGCGATAATTTTCTTCATAAAAATATCCTCCGTAAATTAATTTGTATTGGTGCAATTAAATTCGTCACAAAAGGTACTGATTTGCCCAATACATACATTATTACTATTATACATTATCACATTAGCAAAGTAAAGTATTTTTTTCTTTAAAATGACAAATATCGACTCATACTAAAATTAATTGCACTTATTGCTTTTTAATATTCTATGTGATAAAATAAGTTGCTAAACATAATTAAATTTTTACTTTATAGTAAATTACTCGTATTGTGGGAAGCGTTACGCCACTTTTTATTTTAGGAGGATTTTTATGAGAACAAAGCTTAAAGGAACAATGGCATTAAGCCTTGCATTGATAATGGTTTTGAGCATAATGGTAATTGCACCGTTTACAGCAACAGCAGCAGAAATCGACAGCAGCGTAGGCAAAACATACACAAGCGGCGATTTTAAATATGAGCTTCTTGATGACGGCACTGCAAGCATTAAGGATTACACCGGAAGCGCAACAGATTTAGTTATTCCGTCACTAATAGACAGACATACAGTCAAAAGCATTGGCAGCGGTGCATTTGACAGTTGCAAAAGCCTTGTAAACGTAACTATCCCAAACAGCGTTACACGTCTTGGCAACAATTCCTTTTATGGGTGTACAAACCTTAAAAGTATAACGATTCCCAACAGTGTCAAGAGTATTGGATTAGGATCATTTAGTCATTGTGAAAGCCTTAAAGGCATAACAATCCCCAACAACATTACATGCATTGAAGATAATTTATTTTGGGGCTGCATAAATCTTGCAAGCATAACACTCCCTAACAGCGTTACAAAAATTAATGATCATGCATTTTATAACTGCACAAGCCTTAAAAGCATAACTATCCCCGACAACGTTACAAGCATTGAGAATGGCGCTTTTTTTAATACTGCATATTATAATAGTCAAAGCAACTGGGAAGATGGTGTTTTGTATATAGACAATCATTTAATTAAAGCGAAAGAAGAAATCAAAGATTCTTATTTAATAAAAAAAGGAACAGTAAGTATTAGTGATTACGCATTTTACAATTGTACAAACCTTGAAAATATAATATTTCCCGACAGCCTTGTAAGTATTGGGGTTGGTGCATTTGAACGTTGCCAATATCTTATAAGTGCAGTAATTCCAAACGGCGTTACAAGTATTAGCAAGCACGCCTTTGAGGAGTGCTTCAATCTTGAGAGTGTTACAATACCAAACAGTGTCACAAACATTGGTGACTCTGCGTTTGCGTATTGCTTCACACTTAAAGACCTGACAATACAAAACGGTGTTAAAAGCATTGGTGACTCTGCGTTTGCGTATTGCTCGCATCTTGCAGATGTTACGATTCCAAATAGCGTTACAAGCATCGGAGATTCTGCTTTTAAGTCCTGTTCACAGCTTTCAAACCTAACAATTCCAAACAGCGTTAAAAGCATCGGCAGTTCTGCGTTTGAGTACTGCGTAAATATGAATAACTTAGCAATATCAAACGGTGTTACAAGCATCGGAGCTTCTGCATTTAGCACTTGCAAAAGCCTTACAAGCGTAACCATCCCCGATAGTATAACGAGCATTGATACCTCTGTATTTCAGAATTGTTCAGCCCTTGCAAGCGTAACAATTCCCGGCAGCGTTACAGAGATTAAGGATAATGCATTTAATGGCTGTTCTAACCTTAAAGATATTTATTATTCAAAAACAATTAAAGATTGGAACAAAATAGCAATCAGCACAGGTAACGATGAACTAAAAAAAGCACAATTACATTATAAACAGGGTTTGCTCGGAGATATAAACAACGACGGCAAAGTCAACATTTTGGATGCTACTATGATTCAAAAGCATATTGCCGAGGTTGAACTGTTAAACGACAATCAGTGTTTGTTTGCAAATGTAAATGGAGATGAAGCAATTAATATTTTTGATGTTACCTTGATACAAAAATTAAGTGCAGAATTAATTTCTGAATTTTAACTCAATTGCTTTATCAACAGTTTTAAACAGCTTAATACAACAAAAGCACTTTTATCCGCAGATAAAAGTGCTTTTTATACCCTGTCGTTATTCTGTCATAAAAAGTATTCCGAGTGTGCCGGGGCCGCAGTGAGATGATATTGTACAGCTTGCTCTGGTAATCAGAATCTCTTTAAAATAATTTTTGGCTTTCAATATTTCATAAACGCTGTTGCAAATTTCCTCATCAACACCCGAATGTGTAATAAAAATTCGTTCGCTGTTGATGTTATCATAATGCGCAAGTTCTTCTTCAACATAGCTTTCAAGTACCTTAATAAACTTGCCTCGATACTTTTTGCCTACGTTCATACTGCCGTCCTTGTTGTTGACGTCAATTCTCGGCTTTATGCTGAGCAGATTAGCGCCCAGAGCGGCGAGTGCCGAACACCGTCCGCCTGCCCTCAGATAGTTGAGCTTGTCAACAATAAAACTTGCGTGACACTTTGGCGTAAGGCTTTGCACCTCTTTTGCAACCTCTTCGGCTGACATTCCTTGTGCAATACGCTTTGCAGCCTCAATAACAAGCAAGCCTGAGCCTGTTGACAGATTGCAGGAATCAACAGGATATATGTGACCGAGTTCTTTTGCCGCAAGACAGCATTGGTTGTATGAGGTTGACAAAGCACTGCCGATATTGATATGAACCACATCGTAGCCCTCATCAACATAGGGTTTAAACCTGTCAATATACTCCTGACAGTTTACTGCGGAAGTCTTTGGAAGCGTACCCGTACTGTCAAAGTTTGCATAAATTTCATCCGGCGTAATGTTCACCAAATCCTCGTAGCTTTTGTCATTCAAAACAATGTGAAGCGGAACAGTAATGACATTGTAGCGATTATACAATTCCTCTCCCAAATCAACTGTGCTGTCGGCGCTGAGAATAATTTTGCTGCTCATAAACAACCTCCTTGTTTTTGAATTGTAAATATTATTATCTGCAATATTTTGCAAAATACCGATCCTATTATTAAAATAATTGTAACATACCAACAACAATTATGTCAAATAAAACCGCACACGTTTAAAAGAATAAAAGGAGCCCGAAGGCTCCTTTTTATGCACTGTGTTTTCTTAAGTTTTGCGGCATATGAACTTTTGCCGACAGCTTGCCGACACCCAGAATCAAAAGGATTTCGGGAATACACTTGACAGCCTGACTGATAAACCTTGTTATCAGATACACATGGTACGAATCTCCCGATTTTGCTCCGTAAAGGTAAAACAGCCAAAATGCCGCCAAAAAGGTTTCAACGGTAAATGTGTTTATTAACCATGCAATGATAACCCTTTTGGCAGTCACATTGTTTTTGTAAAATGCCATACCGTAAATAAATCCCGTAAGCAATCCGCTTATTGTAAAGCCGGGAAAATACGCCGCTCCGACAGGATTGATGATAAAGGAAAGAATATCACCGAGAGCACCAACAAGCGCCGCCGGTACACAGCCGTACATTGCGCCTGTTATCGCAATCGGCAGAAATGCACCGCTGATTTTTACATTGTTGCCGAAAAACGGTAATGTTCCGTTAGCAAAAATGCCTAATACAATTCTCAGAGCAAGAAGCATTGCAATGCCTGCGAGAGAATAAACGTTTTTCAGTTCAAGTGTTGAGCTTTTTAGTTTTTTGATTTGTGTCATATTGTCCTCCTGAATTTTCGTTGTTACTCCGGCGGCGTGACGCCGCTCACAATTCGTGAAGATAGCTTGATAGTATGAAAACTTATTTTCCCGAAAATTATTACTCTATATTCAATAAAGTTAATAATATGGCGTGATGCCACTCACAATTCGTGAAAATAGCTTTATAGTGTCAACACATCCTTGCCCGACCATTCTCTCACGCAGTTTTTTACAAAACAAAAAGCGGACAGAAATTCTGCCCGCTAATGACCCAAAGTAACAGCGGGATGCGAAATTCGTACCGCAGAGGCAAAGCCATCTTTCGTTTTTGCGGCAACTCCCCGTCCGCAAAACACTTCACGCACAAATTTCTACTCTGTAATTGACTGCACCTAATAGTGCCGTCAAAAAGAATTATATCACTAATATACACGTTGTCAAGTAAGTATTTTAATAATTTTTCAAAATCAGATTTTTTTCGATTATTTCTAAAAAAAAATCTGACCAATAAGCAGATTAAATTTTAAAATACTCCGTTAAATGCTAAAATTATCAAAACGCAGGTTAATAACACCATAAGTGATACAATTACTACACCGATTATTGAACCAATACTGTTTTTTTCTTTATTTTCTTTTTTGGGAATCAGGTTTGATTTTTCAAGTGCGGCAAGCACAAATTTGTACAACAACATTGCCGCAGCTCCGTTAAGCGCGCCCTTGAGCAGGTTAAACGGAACAAATGCGGGCAGCAAGAGCGCTTCTACTGCTTCTCTCGGCACGCCCATATAAATCGGTGTAACAATATAGTTCCACAGCACCATTGCAACTGTCATCAGCAAAACACCTGCTGCCAAGCCTACTGTCGCACCAAGCGGTGAGCTTTTTTTCTTATAAACAAACGATGCAGGAACTACAATGCATGCTGTTGCAAGTATGTTCATTATACAGCCGATAACTCCTGTTGAGCTAAACGTAATCATCTCAAGCAGGCACACTACTACCGTCATAATAAACCCCGACATTGGTCCAAAGATAAATCCGCCTATTAAAATCACAGCGCTCTTAAACTCTAAATCCACAAACCCAATTGCAGGAATAATCGGTAATCTGCATACAAAGGTAACTGCGTATGCTATGGCTGCAATCAGCGCAAGAATTACCATTTGTTTGGTTCTGTAAGAGCTGTTAAGCCTGTTTGTCTGTGTTTGTTGTTCGCTTTTTGTCATTTTGACCACTCCTAAAAATATTTTTCGAGTTGTCGGGTTTTTATCCATAAAGAAAAAATCCCGTTACAACTGTAACGGGAATAAACAGCAAAATATTCAGCACTATAAGCGCTGTTGTTTTGCATCTTCTTTCATCCGGACTTTAACCGTCGGTGTCTGAATTTCACAGACTCGGCAGACTTTCGCCTGTTCGTGGACTATAACCACCGGTGGAGAATTTCACTCCGCCCCGAAGACAACTGTCAATTATATTATATGCAGTATTTAGTTTTTGTCAATACCTTTTCAGGCTTTTTAGATATTGTTTTGTTCTATCATCTATCCGTCTGCTTTCGACACACTTCTGTACAGCCTTGTTAAAGGTGAAATCATCAAGCGAATTATTGTGAATATAAGCCATTGTTTGGTCATAGCACTTTGCCAGTGCAGTTGCCACAAGCCAAGCCTGAGCCATTCTTACATAATAAAAATCACTTTTTATGCTGTCGCATCTCTCAAGCACACAGTCAATATAGTTGTCCTCAAGATAATAGTCTAACATTATAACAAGTCCTGCGCGCTTTATCCATACGTTGTCAGAATCTATGTAGCGTTGAATATAATCAAAAAATTCCTGCTTATATTTTTTGATTTGCTTTAAGCCTGCGCAAAAGCAATCACAAATTGCCCAGTTGTGAATTACCTTGACAAAGTCATCAACCAAAGCAATAAAATCATCAAATCCATTTGGCTTTATCAGCCCTGTTACAATACCTCTGAGCATTCGCTCTTCGTAAAGACCATTTTGCGAAACCGCTAAAAATTCTCTTGCGTTACCCTTTGCAATCTGTCTGCCCATTTCACGCATAACTGGCATTCTCACACCGAGGATTTCTTCCTTGTCGACATCAGGTACAAGTGATGAATGAAAATTCTTATATTTTTCGTCAGCCTTGCTCTTTAAATATTCTAAAAACGAATTATAATCATTTGCCGTCCAGTTTTCAAGCTGTAAATTCATAAATTACTTCCTCTTGCTGTCATATTCAATGCAAGGTGTGTTCAAATCAAGGTAAGCAATATCGTGATGCGGAATCTGCTCTTCTTTGGGCGGAAGTTGCATATAATCACCAAATACCTTAGTCAGATATTCGTCATAGCCGGACATACACGGCATTTTAAGTCCCTCAAATGTCACATAATCAATACCGTCATATATGTGCTTGGGATACTCAAACTTCATCCAATGAGGTCCGGAACAAAGCTCTGTTACGCACTTGTTTTCGCTGAGCTTGTAACGGCTCATCTTTTTTTCGCAAAAGCGCCAAATCTTATTTCTAAGCTTTTTTCCTCTGACAACGGCAAGCAACAGCCTACTGCCAAAGCCAATCAGTCCGCCGTGGTTTTCAGGCACAATCTGCGCCAAAAACAACGAGTAAAGCATAGTCCATACATATTGCATTTTGCGTGCAAAACGGCCGTCGGGACACACGTCAAGCGGAAATACGTCAAGCACCAATCCGTGCGGAATATCAACCTCGGTCTGATTTGTCTTAACCATTGTATAATTTGTATCTGTTATGGTCGTAAAAATATTGCCTGTGAACATTTCGTCGTCAGTTTTAAGAAGCCTGAATCTGCCGTCGGCATGCTGTTCTTTCCACAGAACACTTAGCTTTTCGTAATCACTGCGAGGCATCATTACATCAACATCATCATCCCACGGCACAAAACCGCCGTTTCTGAGCGCACCTATAAGACAACCTCCGATTAAATAAAAGGTAAGGTTGTTTTTTTCGCAAAACTGCTTAAAATATACGAGCATATCAAGCTGCTTGAGCTGTAATTCACGAAGCAGCTCAGGCGTTAATTCTACTTTTTCAGCCATATTAATTTCCGTAGCCTTTCTGCTTTACAATAGTAATAAAAATATAAAATTCCTGGTTTTATTTAATCGTATTTTTTGCAACCTTTCGCTTTACCTTTTCGATATGAGCCTTTGCAGGACTATTACGAATTTGCTTCTGCCACCATGGGATTTGAATTAAACCCACTGCCGTACCAATGCCGTATGAAACGTGCAAAATCGGGAAAATAATCGGCAGCAAAATAAACTGAGGTTGAACATTTTTCATAGTGCAGCATCCTACTGCGTTTACAATATCAAACATTCCGTATATTATCAATAAAATATACAAAAGCATAGGGAATCCCAAAAGTGCAAACACACTGCATCCCAAAATTGCCATAACAAACAAAAACGGTGCAAAATGAAAATACGAAAGGCATCCGGGGCACTCAGAAAGCGTAAGTCCTATCCATCTGCCGTTAGAATACTTTTGTCTTATCATACTTTTTAGGTCATTTCGTGAATGCTGGTATGAGATTATATCGGGGCAACAGCACATCTTATAGCCTGCTTGTCTGATTCTGTAATGAAACTCATTGTCCTCGGTTCTGCCAAGATCCTCGTTAAAGCCGCCGACGGTTTGAATAACCTCACGGCGATAAGCCGCATGAAACAGGCTGTCCATATATTCCTTCTGGGTTGCCGGACGTCTGTATGAAGCAACCGAACTGCCAAACAGCGAGTCCTCAGCCGCAAGCAATGTTAATTTCCAGCTTGAAACATTTGAGCTGATATTAGGTCTGCCGCCGCCGACAACATATTCACCCTGATTAATGTTGTAAACATTTCGGGATACAAAGTTGCGTGGAATTCGAGCATGGGCGTCAACTCTGATAATAATATCACCCTTGGCTGTCATCAGTGCGGCATTCCAGGAGCTTGCCTGATTTTTCTTGACGCACTGAACTATAGCCACGTTTGCAAACCCATAGTCGGCATCTCTAAACTTTTCCATTTTTTCTTTTGTGTTGTCGGTTGACATACTGTCAACAAATACAACCTCAATCTGGTCATGAGGATAGTCCTGCAATGAAATGTCCCTGAACAAACCCTTGAGTGCTTTGGACTCATTGTAGGCTATCATACAAAGAGAAACTAACATATTCTTACCAAATCCTTATCAAGTGCAAACAGCCATTTTGCCGATACCGCCATAGAAGTCATAATGTATGGCAAAACGTAAAATGCAGGAACCACAAAAAAGCAAAGTGCAATCCAGCCAAAAAAACTTATCACAAGCTTAAATGCAGCCCCAAAATTTTTCAGTGAAAACAAATACATACCAAATGTACATCTTATTACTGAGCAGTTGTAGTCGTATGCATAAAGAAACATAGAATAATTTACAAAGATAATATAAAACAATGTTATCAGCAACGCAGTTACAAGCCACGCCATAACAAGTATTATATTTACTATTATATCAAACGAAGGGGTGTTTTTCAATATTGACTCCGTAACTAATGATACGTAGCCGTAAACATTGAATATTGAGCTAAAAAACATAAACACAACAAAGATGATAAAATTGACGCATAATGTCTTAAAATACCTTCCGTTTCTAAAATAAAAAACTAACCCGGTTATATCACCTTTGCCTGTTTTAGCGATATCACATACAATTTTATACACACCGTTAATCACAGGGCTGAGCAAAAACATAATGCAATACATTGCAAAATTAATCAAAACCGCTTTCCTTGTGCCGCCCTCTGCAATCTCAAATGTGTCGATATCAAAAATATCCAAGGCAAGCATAACGATGTATGAAACGCCCTCAAGCAAAATTGCTCCAATCAAGACAGCCACAACTGCCGTTATAACCGTAACCCAGTTGCCCGTGAGCAGCTTTTTAGCTTGATTTTTAATAGTTTTTTCTGTACTCATTATTCATTCCCTTTTCTTGCGCTAATTATAAATTTTGCTGATTTTTAAATAAACGGAACACAAATCTTTTACGCCAATCATTTAGTCTTCATCGGTTAAGCCTGTAAACATTCTGTACATAGCCTCAAGACATATCTGAGCGTGCTTAAAGAAATTATCCTTATCAATACTTTCGTCGGCGTTGTGCATATTTACATTGTCGCCCTTAAACGCAGGACCAAAAGCTACTCCTTTACCGCCGAGCATTCTGGCATAAGTTCCGCCCCCTGTTGAATAAAGCTCAGCCGGTTCACCCGTAACGCTTTCATATGCCTCACTAAGCAAGCTGATAAGCTCCGATTCTTTTTCAACATAAAGCGGTCTTTCGTGATTCAGCACGCGAACATTCAGATTTCCGTTTTCGGCAACGCTTTTAAACTGCCTGATAATCCGCTCTCCTCTTACTGTTACCGGATATCGAATATCGATTGCAGCCTTTGCAGTATTACCTTCAATATTAACTCTGCCAAGATTAAGCGTCAAGGCGCCCGACACCGAGTCGCTCATCTTGAGCCCGATTGATCTGCCGTTGGTTTCTTTGTTGACAGCATAATCAATAAACGAACAGATTGCACCTGTTTCCTCGGTAGTATAAGCATGACAAATCAAATCAACCAATGCCGCTGCGGCATTGTATCCTTTGTCAGGCTCACAGGCGTGCGCCGCTTTGCCGCGGCTTATTATCATCAATCCGTCAATAGTATAATTAAACTCAAAATTTCCGTCACTTGCATCGGCAAGCCTCATCAACAACTGCTCGTCATACGCTGACGCGTCCAGCATAACATATGCAAGTTCGGGAACTGCATTTACAGCATCTCCTGAATGAAACTGGCTGAGCACTGTTGCATCATTGCCGTTTGTACTGACTTCAATCTGCAAAATACCCTTTTCGGCATAGCATATGCCGTATTCATTGTCGGGTGAAAATGCCATTTCAGGAACGGGCATTTTTTCAAAATATCCGTCCATATCCTCCATTCCGACCTCTTCACTCGTACCGTAAATTGCACGCAGAGTGTTTTTTCCGACAACGCCGTTCTCCTTTAACGCTCTCAGACAATAAAGAGTGATAAGCGCCGCGCCCTTGTCGTCAGCAACTCCCCTGCCGTAAAGACGATTATCCTTTTCTGTAAGTCTAAACGGCGGAAATGACCAATTTCCGCCTGCCGGAACAACGTCAAGGTGGGTCAGAACTCCGCACAGTCTGCCGTTGCTGCCAAGTGTGATATGTGCGCTTTTGTCAGTAACCAGCTCGCCTGCAAGTCCGAAATCACTTGCCCTTTTCAGCACAAAATTCAGTGCCGCACTGCACTCTTCCGGTCTTTGTGAATCTATTGATTCAAACTCAAGCAATTTATCAAGGTCACTTAAAATCTCATCTTTATATTTAAGAATGTTGTTTCCGAATAACATATTTACCT
Organism: Ruminococcaceae bacterium UBA7127; assembly: GCA_002493005.1. Classification (GTDB taxonomy): domain Bacteria; phylum Bacillota; class Clostridia; order Oscillospirales; family Acutalibacteraceae; genus Ruminococcoides. The sequence continues at coordinate 23,698 of DKXL01000008.1, read as the reverse complement.
CCGCATATAAATCAGATATTCACCGTAATTAATCAGCATTTTCGTTATTAAAACAAATCATAACTCTGTATTTTCTTTTTTGTTTTTTCTTTGATTATCAACACAACTGCAATATAAATTATAAACATAACCAGTGCCGCAAGGCTGATTTTTAAACCTGTATTCCAGCCCGGAGTTTCATAGCTAAACACAATATCACATTCTGTGTTTGCAGGAACTTTTACAGCCATAAATCCATAGCTTGCTCTTTCAACATCAACCTTCTTACCGTTGACGGTTGCGTTGAAACCATCGCTGTACGGAACTGTAAAGAACAATAGGTTTTCTTCTCCTTTGTTGTCAAATTTGGCGTAAAATCCGGTATCAGTGTATTTAAACTCAGAACAGCTTGAAGCAGCCCTTGCACTGCAAGCCGCTGTAACATTTTGCGGCGTATATCTGTAATTATCAACCACACTGTCAAAATATTCAGGATTCTTGCCATACAACATTTTGTATTTCTCATCACTGTAGCCCGTGATTGATGAATACTTTTTCATCTGTTCCTTTGACAGTACCATAGTGTAGAGCACCGCCTCGGTTCGGTTTACGCTGTCAATGCGTTCAAATTCCTCCTCGGTAACAAAGCTGTTAAAGGTAAATCCCATAGGAATATAATTTTCGTTTTCATAAATATCAAAACCATTTTCGGTTCTAAGATAACTCCAGCCGAGCATTTTAGTGTCGCCATCCTCGTTAATAAACGAGTTTTCGCTGCCTGCCTTGCCGTCAGCTCTGTAATCAAAAAGATATTTGCAGCTTAAAAACGGACGGAGTCCATATGCGTCTGTGCCGGGGCGCGAAGCGACGTTACGGGTAATGTCAAGCGCATCATAAAATTGCATAATTGATGTTGAAACAGAGCTTTGGAAGCAGTTAATGCTCTGTATCTGCCAAAACATAGCAGTGTTGTCAACACATTCATAAAAGTCACTGCGCACATTATCAATATCTTTTATGGTAATACCCTCACGATTATTGATAATATCTTTTTTGATTGCATCTGTTGATGAACTTGATAATACGCCTGTTGCAATAATAAATGCCGACGACACAAGCGTAACTGATAAAATTCCAACCACTGACATTGTTGCAAACCGCCTTGGACTTTGCCTGAATTTTTTGAGAATCAGCACAAATGCAAGCAGGCTCATCATTGCCATTAACACATATATCCAATATCTGTCGAATGTTGCCTGTACGCCGATTATAAATTTTTCTGCACCTTTATCATCTGTGGTAGTGTTTGGCATAAATCCAATCAAAAGCGCAATTCCGAATGTTATTCCTGCCGACCAGCAAATTGCTCTGTTCCAGTCGGTTCCTCTGTTCTCGACCGCTTTAACGGTGGCAAGCACAAATATCAACACAATCATATAGTACCAACGTGCGTAGAATATTGAACTGTTGAACATCTGAAACATACTGTTTAAAACCGGAACAAATGCAAACAAGCCAAGCAGTAAAATCATCCTTTTTATCCAGTTTTTGCCGTTTAGTTGTAAGAATGCAATTACTCCTGTCATTCCAAACAACGGCAACCATCCCGCCACTGACGCCCACTTGCAGTTAGATTCAGGTGTAAACACCGGAAACGCCGGCATATCAGCAGGGAACAAAAAGCTCAGTACAATCAAAAAGTACCGTTGCGAGCGCTCATATACAAGCGCCTCCCATCCGTTTGGCAGTTCGCTGAGCCTTGGATTGCCCATAAGCCCCAAAACCGACGGCAAAAGCACAAATGCCGTTGCAAGGAATCCGATTATAACCTCCGCCGCAAGCAGCAAAAATTCTCCTATTTTGAACTTATAGGTTTTGGACAACGTGATAACCAAAAAATACATTATCACAAATAAAACCTGACCTACAAAAAAATAATAATTCACTATGCACGCAGAAAATACTGCAATCGCAAACACTGCACGTTTTTTGTCATAGATAAATGCGTCCAGTGCCGCAAGAAGCAACGGAAACATTATCATAGGCTCGTGAAAGTGAAAGAAAAACACATTATAAATTGAAAACCCCGAAAAGGCATACAACAATCCGCCAATCAGCGCATAGTTTTTGTTGCGGACATATCGTTTAAGATACAAATATGCCGCAAGAGCCGCACAGGCAAATTTCAGAATAAGCAACGGCCCCATGAGATACGGCACAAACGAACTCGGAAACGGAATTGTCAGCCAAAAAAACGGACTGCCCAAAAGGTAAAAGCTATAGCTTGACAAAAAGTCGGTTCCCAAATCCGTAATGTGCATCCACCCCGTCTGACCGCTGCGAACAGCGTCATGAGCCATCTGATAAAACGGAATTTCCTGAACATTAAAATCACCGTAGTAATAGAAAATTCCGCCGTTGATTATAATAAACGGCACAAAAAGAACTGCCGCAGTAATTAGTGATATTAAAAAAACATTCAAAGCACAAAGACGCTGCTTTGAATATACTTTCAAAAGTTTGCCTGACATTACTTCCCCCGATAACTGCATATCAGCATTAAGTCTTATTTTGCTTTACTTTCAGCAAAAAATAGTATAATATTTATTATAGCATATATAAAGACAAAATGCACTAATTTTTGTAAAAAAACAGGAGCTTAACAATATGGCACAACAATCTCACTTTTATGCAATGCTCTCCAGAATGAAATATATAAACCGCTGGGGACTTATGAACAACACACGATACGAAAATCTGAGCGAGCACAGCTTGCAGGTTGCAATGATTGCCCACTGCCTTGTACTCATTCACAACAAACGGTTCGGCGGCAACCTAAACGGCGAGCGTGCGGCACTGCTTGCAATCTATCACGATGCAACCGAAATTATCACAGGCGATATGCCCACACCTATAAAATATTTTAATCCCGATATAAAAAATGCATACAAGGATATTGAGACTCAGGCTGCAAACAAGCTGACTTCTATGCTGCCCGATGACTTTAAAGAAGAAATGGAGCAGATTATCAAAATCAGCGGAAGTGATGACGAAAAGTTAAAACTTTTTGTCAAAGCCGCAGACAAGCTCTCTGCGCTCATAAAATGCATTGAAGAAATTAAAATGGGAAATACTGAATTTGAAAAAGCTAAAGAGTCAACTAAAAATGCTCTTGATAAGATGAATATTCCTGAGGTTAAAGTATTTGAGCAGGAATTTTTGCCATCATTTTATCTTACTTTGGACGATCAGGACTGAGTGCCGTTGTCATCTGTCGTTTTGCATCAAAAATACATTTATTTTGCACTCAAAGGGTATTTTAATTCTATAATCGAATTAATAAATTTTATACTGTGGTATAATACTTTAATAGACTCGGTTATTATACCATTGCGCTGTATCTCCCGCTTTGTATGTGCACATATGCACCGACGAACATCGGCTGATTATACCGCAAACTCTGCGTTTATGGTCTGACAGAGTCAGAATAAATTAATTTAACGGCACACAGTATTATGCACATTTTCCATTGGAGGAATAATATGGCAAATTACGATAATAAAACCCGAAAACAAAATCTTGTTGATATAAGTTCAAATCAACAGGTGAAAAAATTTTACAATAAAAAAGGACGTACCAAAAGAATCACCTGCTTGGTACTGTCTATTATCTTTTTGTTAAGCGGCGGTGCAATGTTGTATTACTACTCTTTGCTTAACTCTTTGAACTTTGATGATTTTTCAACACCGTCGAGCAACAAAGGCTCAGCCAATAATACTCCTTCGGCAAATATTGAAGGAAGCGGCACAAACCTCTCTATCAGTGAAGGTGAATTGCTCCAGCATCCCAAAGAACTTAACATCATGCTTTTTGGTGAGGACAACTCCCACGGCGACACTCACGGAAGAAGCGATACTATGATTATGATGACCATTGATAATAATCATAAGAAACTCAAGCTTACTTCCTTCCAGCGTGACACATATGTTTATATTCCCGGTCACGGATACGATAAGCTTAACTCATCTTACAACTATGGCGGCGCAAAGCTGTCTATTCAGACAATCGAATCTAATTTCGGCATCAAAATCGACCGTTATGCAGTAGTTGACTTTGACAGCTTCAAAAAAATTATTGATACCCTCGGCGGTGTTGATATAGAGATAACTCAAGACGAAATTGATTACATTAACTATCAGATGTACAAAAATAACCAAACCTCAAATCCAACTACAATTACCGATCCTCCGGGAGTTGTTCATCTCAACGGTCAAGAGGCTTTGTGGTATGCACGTAACAGAGGTCTTTCAAAGGGCGAGGACGGCAACACGATTGGTCTTGACGGTGACGACTGGGACAGAACTTCCAGACAAAGAAAATTGCTTGAAACAATATTTGACAGTATGAGGAATGCCGACCTTGGCCAGATAGTGTCAATCGTTAGCTCGGTGGGACCGCTTGTCACCACCAATCTTAAGAAAGATGAGATTACAGCGCTTGTATCACACGCACTCACTTATCTTACTTATGATGTAGAGCAGTATTATATTCCTGAAACAGGCTTGTGGTACTACGATGACAACACTCTGATTAATGGTTCATACGCATCGACCATTAAGATTTCAGACCTTAATGCACAGCGAATGGCATTTGCAAAATTTGTTTTTGAGGATCTTGTGGCAGTTCCCGATAATACCGACAACATAGAATAACAGCCAACAAAAAACAGCCTTCCTTCTCGGAAGGCTGTTTTTGTATTTAATACAAGAACATTAAACTTTGGTATAAAAAACGCTCAGGAACAATTCATAGAATGCATCTTCGTTTACAATGAACTCAGCATATTTCTCGCCCATCCTTACATCGCCGGGCACTGAAAGCATATCAATCGACATACTTCCGTTTGTAACAGCCGACTGAGCAAGATACATAACCTTTGACGGACTAAGATTTGTGCACGAATATGGAGCTGACTCATTATACAAATCAATAGGAGTTGAGATATCTTCTTTTGTCTGAGCAATTACCTTATCCATAAACGAGCGCAAATATTCTTGTTGACGCTGCATTCTTAAATTATTTGATTCAAGATTGTTCATATCTCTGCTTCTTACAAAGCTTTCGGCTTGTCCGTCCATCAAATGATAAGACTCACCTTCTGTAAATTCACCGATAGTTTCAGGAGAAACAACATCAACGCCTCCGATACAGTCATTAATAGCAGAAATACCATTCAAATCCATAGCAAAATATGTATTGATAGGAATATTGTAAAACAGCTTTTTTACTGCGCTGACTGTATTTTCACAGCTAAGCTCTTTGCCATCACCGTAAGCATATGCAAGACAAAGCTGCTGCCTTTCTGAGCCGACATAAGAACCTCCGGCTGAATAAATCGTAACATCAGTCATTGCTTCACGAGATATGTTAATCAGCTTTATTTTGCCCGTAGAAGTATCAATCGACGCAAGAATAATAACGTCTGCCTGTCCGCCTGTTCCGTTAACTTCAGACATACTGTCAATTTCGCGTTTATCAACACCCATACACAAAATATTAGTAACCTTATCATTAAATTTATAGGTATCACCGTTATAAACAACATATTTACCGTTTTCCTGAACAGTTATTCCCGTAGGAGCAGAAACCGAAATCTCTGTATTAAACAATTCACTGCTGCCACGCTGAATCAGAAAATAAACTGTGCCCACCAGCAATAAAACCAACGACAGAAAAACACACGCCACACCAATTAAAATCTTCTTCCATAGTTTCATTTTTCTGTGCCTGTGCTTATGCCTGTGTTTAGAATTTTTGTGTCGCTTGCGCATACGATTTGTAGTATTGCTGCGAACAACAATAGTATCATCATCAGAAGAATAACTTATATCTTTAATAACCTTTTTCTTTTTTACACGAGAGGTTGTAAAAAAATAATCTTCAACATCGTCAGCTACCGCATCAATATAATTTTTGTTACCGCCACTATCCAATGACTTGTCAACAATTCCTTTTTTATATGATGAATCAGAAAACAACTCGTTGCCGCTGTTCCCTCCGACATTATTTTCATTTTGTCTGCTCATCTTTTACCAACACCCCCTGAACAAGATATCTTCCTTCGCCGCTGTCAAGACAGGTACTAAGCGTAAGTATCTTATCGGCTACAGTCAAATCAATATCACTTCTGACGTTTGCTGCAAGGGAATGAGGATTGCGAATCATATCAAGATATTCGTCAAACACTGTGTCATTAGAAAAATCAAAAGAATTCATAATGTGCCTGTTGTCATATTCAAAAGCAGATACTACTTCATATGTAAGCTTTCTGTCCTTAGTATAAATATACATATATTTATGCTTGTCGAAAAACGACTTATCTCTAAACTTATGCAAGTTAGCAAACATCGAACCGTCTGCCATATTATGCCCATACAAAACAGTCACCCTGTCCGAATAATCGGTCTTGTTACAGTGCTGAGAATAAATTGCACCTGCATAACTGTAATTCATATTGATGTCGTGGTTTAAATAAAAATTATCGTTACTGCTGCTTTGGCACACAGGATAATTAATATTTGTATCAGGAATGTAAATCCAAGAATAAATATCGCTGTTCTTTTCAGCAAGTGTTTCAAAATCAATAGGATTTTCTGCTGTCTTAGCATTGACAGACGGCGCCGTTATCACACTCTCAGTTGAAGGGGCAGTAACATCAGCGGCGTATGAATCGGCAAGACTCCCATAGTTATCTCTGCTATTGTTGTCATTTATTGTTTTAACAAAAATATACGCAACTGTACCTATAATCACAAGCGAAAAAACAATAATTATTAGTGTCAAGATTAAATTTTTTTTTCTTTTCATTTAATCACCTGAACTTACATCTTTATTAAGTATATTATATCGTCACGTTATGGTTGTGTCAACAACTGCAGTTAAAATATGCATTAAATGGCATTACATAAAATTTACGGTAATAAAGGTACGGCATTTTATTACTCGGAAAATAAAACTGCAAACAATATACTGCTTTGTGACTCATCTCGTCATCGGCAGCAATCGCGCAATTCAGACAAACTGCTTAAGCGGCAGCAATCTCCATCTCCGACTGCTTTCACACAATCTATATAAAGTAAAAAGCGGCTCCCGAATATTATCGGGAGCCAAATTTGTCTGCACTGTTATTATTTGCTCTTAACAAGCTTTATTGCTGCTGCACCGCAAGCTGCAACTGAAAGTATGATGATTGCATAAGGAAGCACATCGTTTGCTGCGCCTGTCTGTGGTGATTTTGATGAATTGTCAATATTCATTGTACCGGTTTCAACTTGACCCTTCGCATCCTTAAAATAAGGAACAACAGTAACGTCACCGCGAATTGTAATATTGAGCTTTGGATCAGTCATTTCGCCGTTTGGTGTATACGGACCATCAATTTCCCAGTGATCAAACTCATAACCCGGCTTTGGCTTAGCTTCAAGGTCAACAAGCTGATTACCGTTTTCATCAATATCTGTAACAAAATCATATGTACCGTCTCCGCCGTCAGACGGAATAAGAATTACATCATACTTATATGTAGTAGCCTGTGGGCTTACGACTGCAAATGCAGGCACCATAGAAATCATAAGCATAAGAACAACAACTAACATTGCTGAAATTTTTTTCATAATCAGTTCCCCCAGTATATTTTTTAATTATGCTGCATTCATAATTTTAATCTAATACGATATTTCCTTTAAATTATAACACAACAAATCGTATGTGTAAATAGATATAAAAATTTTTTATGTAGAAAATTTAACAAATTTTTAATAAATTTCTTGTCAGTAAAGTAAAATTTCTTGCTTGTTTTGGGCTATTGCTATTGCATAAACCTTTTAATAACTGTATAATAATTATCGGCAAACTACTATTTGAAAGGAAATGCAGTTATGAATATCACCCAGATACAAGACAAAATTCTCAAGCTAAAAAAAGAAAAAGATGTATGTATTTTGGCTCACAGCTATCAGGCGCACGAAATTCTTGAAATTGCCGACTTTACCGGTGACAGCTACAAACTTAGTGTTGACGCGAGTAAGGCAACAAATAAAAATATTATGATGTGCGGAGTAAGATTTATGGCTGAAACCTGCAAAATTCTTTCACCCGAAAAGACCGTCTATATACCGCAGCCTAATGCCGGCTGTGCAATGGCAGATCAAATGGACAAACAGCTGATTTCTCAGGTTAAAGAGATGTATCCCGATTATACCGTAGTTGCATATGTCAATACAACAGCTGACCTCAAAACAATTTGCGACGTTTGTGTTACAAGCTCATCAGCCGTAAAAATCGTCAATAATATTGAGAATAAAAATATTCTCTTTATTCCTGACTGCAATCTCGGCGATTATGTGGCAAAAAGCTGTCCCGACAAAAATATAAAGCTGTTAAACGGAGGTTGCCCGATTCATGCCTGCGTCAATACCGACGATGTCAAAAAAGCAAAAGCTCTGCACCCCAACGCCGAGCTTTTGGTTCATCCCGAGTGTGTCCCCGAGGTAGTTGCAATGGCTGACTATGTCGGTTCGACTTCAGGTATTATGAATTACGCAAAAAATTCCGACAAAAAAGAATTTATCATAGGAACTGAAATCAGCATTACCGAGCACTTGCAGTATGAGTGTCCCGACAAGAATTTTTATAATCTTTCCCTCAAACTAATCTGCCCTAATATGAAGTCTACAACGCTTATTGATGTTCTGAATTGTCTTGAAGGCAAAGGCGGAGCCGAAATCACACTTGACGACCAAACAATTAATGATGCAAGAAAATGTATAGATGAAATGATTAGACTCGGATAAAAGGATAAAAACACAAAATGACTAAAAAAGCTTTGATTGCAATGAGTGGCGGAGTTGACAGCTCAGTTGCCGCTTATATCACCAAAAATATGGGATATGAAGCTACCGGCATAACCCTGAAATTATTTGACAATGAAGATATCGGAGAAAAGCAGGAAAAAACCTGTTGCTCGCTTGACGACATTGACGATGCGCGCAACGTGTGTCTGAACCTTGGAATTCCCTATTATGTTTACAATTTTAAGGACAGCTTTAAAGAAAATGTTATAGAGCGTTTTATTCGCGCGTATGAAAACGGCACTACCCCAAATCCCTGCATTGACTGCAACAGATTTATCAAGTTTGAAAAGTTGCTGTGCCGTGCCGACGAGCTCGATTTTGACTACGTTGTTACAGGTCACTACTCGATAATTGAATTTGACCCCGCAAGCGGCAGGTATTTGCTGAAGAAATCGACCGACGCATCAAAAGATCAAAGCTATGTTCTGTACTCTCTCACTCAGCGACAGTTATCAAGGACTCTGTTCCCCCTCGGTTCAATGACAAAAACAGAAGTGCGCGGGATTGCGGAGCAGCTTGGACTTATCAATGCGCACAAGCATGACAGCCAAGACATCTGCTTTGTTCCTGACGGCGACTATGCAAGGTTTATAGAACAATACACAGGCAAAACTTATCCCTGCGGAGATTTTGTCGATACAAACGGCAAAATTCTCGGCGAACACAAAGGAATCATCCGCTACACTATCGGCCAGCGCAAGGGACTGGGGCTTGCACTTCCCCACCCTATGTATGTCAAAGAAAAGGATTTGCAAAACAATAAGGTTATACTTTGTGACAATCATGAACTGTTTTCAAAAGAATTGTATGCAACCGACATCAACCTGATTCCATATAAGCAGATTGACAAACCACTCAGACTAAAATCAAGGGTTCGCTACAATCAGCCGGAAAAAGATGCCGTTGTGGAGCAGATTGACGAAAATACTCTTCATATTGTGTTTGACGAACCACAAAGGGCAATTTCAAAGGGACAGGCAGTAGTTTTGTATGACGAAGAATACGTTGTAGGCGGAGGAACAATAATCTAAAATTCGTCCAAATTTTTTATTTTATTTGGATATCAGTAACAGACACGTCCCAAACAAGCTTAACAAGGCGGTTACGCATATGCGTAACCGCCCTTATGATTAATTATAATAACTTTGCAAATTTACATTACCATGTTCCATAACCGTGATGCCACATATCATCCAGGTCTGAAGTTGCATAGAATCTCAATTCACTGCCGTCAAACGGAATATTAACAGTCTGACTGTCGTTATTGTTAAAGATAACATATTCTGTATCAGCAGGAACTTTTATCGTATACATATCCTCGCCGTAATCATTTGTGCCGGCTGCTGTCATCTTAACGCCCGGCCAAGATGTTGTTTCGCCTGTACTATCACTCCAGTAATGGCAATATATTGTGCCGCTCCATTTTTGTGAGTTTGTAAATGTAACTGTGTATGTTGATGGAATCGGCTGAGTTGTCGGAGGTGCGGTGGTAGGAGGCGCGGTGGTAGGAGGCGCTGTAGTTGGCTGTGTTGTCGGCGGAGCTGTCGTTGGCTGAGTAGTTGTCGGAGGTGCTGTTGTTGGATCGGTTGCGGGCACGTTATATGTGCCTACAAGAGCATAGTCGTCTATCTCAGAAACATATTTTTGAATATATGTTGCATCCTTAACTCCGATTCTTCCATCTCCGTCACAATCAGCAGCGATAAGTTCATCTCCGGATAATATAACAACTTCAGAAACGCTTTTCTGAATCATGGTAGCGTCTGAAATTGTAATCCTGCCGTCCATATCAACATCACCAATAAGAATTCTGTTAGGTACTGTTGTCGGAGCTGTTGAAGGCGCTGTCGACGGAACAGTTGATGGCGCTGTTGACGGAACAGTTGATGGTGCTGTCGACGGTGCAGTTGATGGTGCTGTCGACGGTGCAGTTGATGGCACTGTTGACGGTGCTGTCGACGGTGTTGTTGACGGAATTGGTGTATTATCGCCATACAAGTAAACAACATTAACAACACCTGCTGCATAGTTTCCTGATGCGTTAGAAGGTATAATTACATCGTTTCTGCCTGAAAGTGCAGATGTTTTGTAGCTTTGTGAGCTTGTAACCTTTGACTGAGAATCAACCACGTCAGCAGCAAGCTTTGAACCTGTATTCAAGTTAATATGGCTTGTAACTACCTTGCTTGAGAATGTAACTGTCTTGTTTTGAATCCAAGCTTCACCTGATACAGGATAGCCCGATTCTCCCTGTCCCGGCTCTTGAAGTGAGCCTGATGTCGGGTGGAACATTACGTATGCACTTGATGCAGGAACGGTGCACTTATAGAAACCGTTGCCCTCACTTGTCATAAGTGTAGCTTTAGCCCATTCACCGTTAACCTCTGTACCGTCCTCTGTATATGCATAGCAGCGAACATCTGACCATGATGATGGCTTATAGTAGTGAACTGTTGAAGATGTATTGTCAAGGTTTTTGTATACAAATGTGATTGTTTTGCTGTTGCCGTCAAATACACCGCTTGTGTTTGCAGGATATTTGTCAGTGTTAAGCTGATAGCCCTGAATTGCTGCAAACGGAATATCGTAGCTTTCGCCGGCTTTGTATCTGTAAGAAATTTCATCCTTAACAGGTGTGCCGCTTGCGTTTACATATTTAACGGTAATATATCCTGAGGTTGTGCCGTTAGATGAGTAAACATATGTTACTTCATAATTTTTTCCGCCTACAACCTTCCCCGAAGTTGCCCCCTGAATATCGCTGATGTTGTAATCAAACAGAAGTGTTGAATCAGGAATAGCACGGTAAGTTGAACCTTCTCTATACTTTGCAGTTGAAGTTTTGAGAACATTGCCCTTGTCATCAATATGCTTTGTTGTAAGTGTACCATACTTAACATCAGTATTTGTAAGTCTTGAGAATGTTGAAGACTGCACTAAAATTGCAGCACTTCTTGCAGGAACGGAATATGAGTTGCCCGAAACTGTGCTCAGACTCTTGAGTCCTGCCTTTTTGTCGTTGGCAACTACTGTCCAACCGCTGCCGTTAAGTGTAATTGAATAAGCCTGTGTACCGCTGTTTACAATCACACAAACATTACCCCACTCGTCTGACTTTGAATTGGAATATGTGTAAGCTACAACATAACCGTAATCAGACTGGAATGACGGTGTGTTAAACGAGCCGTTTTTGAGTGGTGTATAGTTGCTGCGAATCTGCATAAGCCCCTTAAAGTATTCAGCCGTATCAGAATATGTCTTAACACGTGACCAATCTATTGCATTGATTGAATCATCAGATTTGTAGCTGTTATGGTCACCCTTCTTTGTGCGTGCAAATTCGGTACCTGCTGTAATAAACGGAATACCCTGAGAGGTAAGAATAAGTGTCATTGCTTCTTTGAGCTGACCCTTAAATGCATCAGACGTTGAAGTCCATGTTGATGAGCCGTTACTCTTGACAATTTTGTCCCAAAGAATAAGGTTATCGTGTGCGTCAGCATAAGCAATCGTCTGTGACGGTGCTTTTGCAGAAAAGCTTTTGCCCTGAACGCCGTTAACTACACCCCATGTTTTGTCATTGTTGCCCTGAATAAAGCCTTTTGAAGCATCATTTGTACCGCCCTTGATAGAGTCACGATATGAGTCACAGAACATACCTACTCTTGCGTCCATTGAAGATGCCTTTGCCTGCGAACAACCGTCGCTGATCGGAGTTGTGCCGCCTGTCCAAGGCTCGCCGTACATAAGAATCTTTTTGCCTGAACCGTCAGAATAAAGACCGTCAAGAGCGGAACGGATGTTGTTCATTGTAGTAATGTCATGAAGCCCCATAAGGTCAAAACGGAATCCGTCGATGTGATATTCTTCAGCCCAATACTTTATAGAGTCAATCATAAACTTTCTGTACATCAACTTATCCGACGCAGTTTCATTGCCGCAGCCTGAACCGTTTGAGTAAGCGGTTGATGACGTCATTCTGTAATAATATCCGGGAACTGTTCTGTTAAAGCAGGAATCAGTTGAATATGTATGATTATAAACAACATCCATTACAACAGAAATGTCTCTGTCGTGAAGAGCCTGAATCATCTGCTTAAATTCTGTAATTCTTGTGTTGCCGTCATAAGCATTTGATGAATAAGAACCCTCAGGAGCATTATAGTTTTGAGGGTCATAGCCCCAGTTGCGGTTATCAGAAGAGCTTGGAATATCCTCACGAACCGACTGGAAGTCATAAACCGGCAAAAGCTGAACACAATTAATTCCCTGTTCAACAAGATAATCAATACCTGTCGAAACAGCCGATGCGCTCGTATCAGAATTAAGCTTTGTGCCGCCCTCAGCAAATGCCAGATATTTACCCTGATTTTCCTTGCTTACACCAGATGTGTTTGACGCCGAAAAGTCTCTGACATGAACTTCCCAAACCACAGCCTCTTCTGCATTGTTAAACAATACATGCTTGTCGCTTGACCAACCGTCAGGGTCTGTTGAGTCAAGGTCAACAACCATTGAACGATTGCCGTTTACACCTACCGCCTTTGAATACACGTCCTGTGTTTCGTTGGTTCTGCCGCCAACATTTACAAGATATGTATAATAAACGTCTTTATAGTCGCCACTAAGTGTCAGCGACCACACACCTGTGGTGCTGTTCTTTGTCATGCTGTGTGTACCCAGTGTACCTGCTCCTGCCTCACTGTCAGAGCCTGTCTTGTAAAGCTTGACACTAATAGAGGAAGCCTCAGGCGACCAAGTTTTCCATGTTGTAGAAGTCTTGGAATATGTAACACCAAGACCGGTTTCGTTATACGCCTTGCTTGCATAGCTTTCAAGGTAACTGCCATTACTGTAATTGCCGGCTGACACAGGTTCACTGCTGTTGTTGGCAGCATTAGAGACAAATGTTGTCATACCCAAAAGCATAGAAACCGAAAGCAAAAGTGATATGGGCTTGCGCAATTTCATACTTTATCACTCCTAAATTAATTTTCACAGCCATAAAATAATATTTACTGCAATAAACAACCATATGTAATTTATTTTGCAAACATTACATAGTGTGATAATTATATTATATTACGTAAACAAGTTTAATTTTTTCTGTACAAGAATAATAAAAACACCCTAAAGCCAAAGTTTTAGGGCGTTTTTTGTGTATAATAGACAATATTAGACAATATATGCAAATATTTATAGATTTACCACATATAATTTTCTGATAAAATTACGTATGTTGATATGAAATTATAGTTATGCTGAAATTTATATGCATAATTCATTAAAGCATCAGCTTCCAGCTGATTCATATGCCTTAATTCCCTTATTCCAGACAATCACTCCGATAGTCATAACAATTATCGAAATAATAACAGTCATACCGATATTAAAAAACGGATTTTCTCCTGTCAAAATATAAAGAGCAGGATAATATGCGGTAAATGCAAACGGTATAATGTAAGTTATAATATTTCTAACTGTGTTATTATAAATAGTAACCGGATATTTGGCAAAGTCATTTACCATATAGAACATATATGTTATGTTGCCGCTTCGCTTCGTCCAGAATGCAATTGCCGCAGTAGCTGTTTTTATTCCGGTATAAATCAACGTTGCAAACGGTATTGCAATTATAATCAGCAAAATCTTGACAAACGACCACTCTATGGCAACTGACGGCAAAGTAATGCAAATAAGCGCAATTCCCATAATAAGCTCACCCAATGCATCTATTTGCAGCTTTTCGACCATAACATGAAAAAGCGTATTAATCGGTCTTGTCAGATACCTGTCAAAATCGCCCTTTCTTACAAGCCAATGTCCGACCGCCCAAAGATTGTCAAATAAAAGATGGTCAAGCCCTTTCGGAATAAGTGAAAAACCATAAATAAATACAACCTGTTCCAGCGTCCATCCTGCAAGATTGGGAATCTGACTGAAGATAATCCATATAAAAAGCATATTAAAGAACTGACCAAGCAAAAATCCTATAATACCAACAATAAAATCACCTTTGTATTCCATCATCCTTTTAAGCTCCTGCACAACAAAAATCCTGTGCATACGCAACAATCTTTTTATTTGCTTCATAATTCTTTAACCCCCTTGTACGGAAAGATGCTTAAACGCAACTTTCCAAAGCAATTTTGAAAGGCACCAGAAAAACAATACCCAAAAAATCTGCAGTCCCAGATAGTACAGTAATGATAAGCCGCTGTACTTACCCATATAAATCATTACCGGGGTATAGTTTAAAGAAGCAAAAGGCAAGAACAGAAAAATTTGTTCCAGCGTATCAGGCAAAAACGAAAGCGGAATTGTCACGCCTGACAAAAATCCGACAATGCAGTTTTTCATCATATTTGCTCCCCAGAGATATTTTATTATGAATGCAATAAATCCAAAGCAAATATTAAAGAAAAAGTTAATAAGATATGCAAAAACACAGCTTACTATATACAGCAAAAATCCCCAAATATTAAACTGCACCGAATGCATAATAACTGCTCTTGCAATTTCAACGCCGATTACCATTGGAATAATCAAAAAGAAACCGGTCATAATTTTGTTGCCAAGCTCCTGAAACATAAATGTCGAATTATAGCTTACCGGCTTTATCATTCTCATTGAAATTGAACCGTCACGGATTTCTTCTCCTATATCATACGTACCACCACTGCTGATAATCGTTCCGGTCAAAAACATAAGAAAAATATAAACAATCATCTGCGGCATGGTAAAACCGTTCATATTGCCTTCGCCGCTTGAAATAAAAACTGCGTTCCAAATAAAATATGATACAAAACAGCCTAACACATTGCCGAGCATCATAAAAATCCAATTAGCGCGATAGGTAGTAGTTTCCTGCATTCCCGCACTCACAAAGGGCAGATAGATACTCAATTTTTTCTTCATATCTATACCCCCTGCTTATATAACCTGCGGATAATTTCCTCGATATCCGCGTCTTTTACGCTTATATCGGTTATATTAATTTTTCCCAGCGTATAACTCAACATATCCGAAACGGGGACAATCGAGCTGTTAAAGCGAACCTTAACGGAGCTTCCCTCAGTTTCAATACTTACGTCGTCTTTGCAAAAACCAAAGTGTTCGCTGTATGCAAGCACGGAAGAAACATCGGCTGTATCGGTTTCAAAATGAAGCTCTCTTATCTGACCATACTTGCTTTTAAGTTCAGGAATTGTACCGTCAAATACATTTGACCCTTTGTCAATCATTACAATTCGTTTTGAAAGCAGTTCAATATCCGACAAGTCATGAGTAGTAAGAACAACAGTAGTTTTTTCCTGCTTGTTTATGTACTCAATGGCTTTGCGAATATTATCCTTTACCACAACGTCAAGTCCGATTGTAGGTTCATCAAGAAACAATACCTTTGGGCTGTGAAGAAGTGAAGCCGCAATATCCGCCCTCATTCTCTGTCCCAGAGAAAGTGTGCGGACAGGACTTGTGATAAAAGAATCAAGATCAAGAACCTCATTAAGAAAAGCCATACGTTTATGGTATCGGTCATCCGGAACTTCATATATTTCCTTAAGTACACCGTATGTTTCTCTTAAAGGCAAATCCCACCAAAGCTGTGTGCGCTGACCAAACACAACTCCTATTTCTTTAACATAGTTTTTTCTGTCGTCAGTAGGACACTTTCCGTTTATAGTGCATATGCCCGACGTAGGAGTCAAAATTCCGGTAAGCATTTTTATTACTGTTGATTTCCCTGCGCCGTTTGGCCCGATAAAGCCTAATATCTCACCTTTCTCAACGTTGAAAGATATGTCTTTTACAGCCGTGACAATCTCTTTTTGGGGTTTAATAAAGGACTTGATACTTCCCATAATACCGGGCGCCTTAACTGTTTTTTTGAATTCCTTTTTTAAATTTTCAACATAAATCATGAAAATCCTCCTGTGCGTTTGCAGTTTCCTGATGTGAACAGACACGAATTTCAAAAAAGGCTCCTGCGTAATTTTCAAAACAACCGATAATATCAGTAAGCATTTTACAGTGCAAACATTGTGTAATTGACTTTTATTTTAGTTTGCGTATATTTCTATAATAATTTATATAAATATAACTGTAAATTGCATTCGTAATTTTCGGCTATTAATCTAAGATGTACCACTTTCAACGTCAAAGCAATACTGTACACAACGTGTATTGTCCGCAAGAAACAGTACACATTTTGATTATACAATATGTTTTAGAATTTTTCAACAATAATCAATTCTCAGCCCTTTACATTTTACACAAATATAGCCACATCATAAAAAACAACCTTACAATTTCTTGCTTTTTTGGATGTTCCTAACGAAATTATAATATTTTTTAATTTATACAACAAAATGATTGACAAATTTGTAATAAGATAGTATCATTTTGTAATATAGTGATTACAAATCACAATCCAGGGCAATTTTAAAAGGCGGAACTCTATGATAATCTATATGCTAAACATATCTGATAACAACTCTCAAAAAGAGTATGGCATCAGTGCTTATTCTAACGGTATTCTTGAAAAGGCAGTATATTCAATTACATCTAACAAGCAGGATGTTGTCCAGCTTATATCAATATGTAATGAGCTTAAAGTTGACATTTGCCATCTTGACGATATTATTGAAGATTATCTCACCGATTTTTGTATTTAGGCTTTCTCAATTATCAAATATATGTTATAATAACCTCACGACATCGGTTATAACAACCGATAATGTCTATTGCTTGCTCAGTTTGCCGCTTTGCGTCAATGAGTTATGGCGATATAATGCATTAAAAGTTAACAACGGTGATTATTATATGATATGCAATATTTGCCCACGAAAATGTAATGCTGTTCGTACCGAACACAGCGGAGAAGGCTTTTGCAAGATGGGTGAGCTTCCCACAGTTGCAAGAGTTGCTCCTCACTTTGGCGAAGAACCATGCATAAGCGGAACAAACGGCAGCGGAACCGTGTTTTTTTCGGGATGCACGCTCGACTGTGTATTTTGTCAAAACCACGAGATTTCACACGACAACAAGGGTAGAATAATTACCCCTGCCGAACTTGCTGACTGTTACAAGCGCCTTGAACAGCAAGGTGTACATAACATTAATCTTGTTACGGCTGACCACTTTGCGCACGCTGTTGTCAAAAGCCTTGAAATTTACAAACCGCGAATTCCTATAGTATATAATTGCAGTGGCTACACAAGTCCTCACACACTCAAGATGCTCGACGGATTAGTTGATGTATATCTGCCGGACTTCAAATACAGTAACGATGCACTTGCCATAAGGTTTTCGTCCGCCCCAAACTATGTTAACACGGCTACCTCCGCCATAATGGAAATGATTTTTCAGGTTGGTCTGCCAAAGTTTAACGATGACGGAATAATGACAAAAGGAGTTATTGTCAGACATTTAATTTTACCCTCACACACCAGAAACAGCATTGAAGTTTTAAATATAATAAAGAAAATGTTTGATAATCAAGTTTTGCTAAGCCTTATGTGCCAATATATTCCTATGGGCAGGGCAAACGAATTTCCAAAAATAAATCGTAAAATAACTCGTCGTGAATACGATAAGGTAAAACTTGAGATGACAAGACTCGGGTTAGACGGATTTACACAAGAGCTTTCATCAGCTGACGAAAAATATGTTCCCGTGTGGGATTTTTAAGAAAACTTAAGTAAAATCTAATAGGAAACTACACCCCTTAGACTGATTGTAACAATTTGTTACATAATCAGTGTAACATACTGTTACACTAAAGTCAAGGGGTGATTCCTTTGACAGGACTAAAAGAAATAAGAAGAAAAAAACATCTCAGTCAGCAAAAAGTCGCGCTCGACCTGAGCATATCAAGAGAAGCGTTATCCTATTACGAAAACGGAAAGCGTGAGCCGTCCTTAGCCTTACTGGTTAAAATGTCGGAGTATTTTAATGTATCAATTAATTATTTGATTACAGGTCAGGAATTTAAAAAATAATATTTTAGCAAGCGATGATTAAACGGCGATTACTTAATTGACAAATTATGAAAATGTAATATAATAGATACTGGATAATTAGAAATCAACGTGTTTTAGATATAAACAGCTAACTTAAATTCAAACAAAAAGGAGATTGAACGGATGGAATAAGCTTTGATACATAAAAATAAAAGTAATTAAAATCAGAATTAAACCTAAAAGATAGGATGAAAAATATTGTTTACAATTTTTAATGAACACAAGGGCTTTGGCAAACAGATATTTTTGCTTGCCAAAAATGAGCTTATCAAAACCTACAAGGGTGCCGTTATAGGTCCTCTTTGGGCTGTTGTAAAGCCTGCATTCACAATTTTTGTTTACTGGTTCGCTTTTTCATGCGGAATCAAGGAACTTAAAGAGCTTCATATTATCAACTACGGCGGACCTGAACCGTTTACCATCGATTTCTTTACATTTATGTTTATCGGTATTATTCCTTGGTTTTTTATTCAGGACAGCATTACACAGGGCGCAAAAACTCTCAGAATGAACAGGCAGTTTATTACTAAGGTTAAATTTCCCGTATCTACTATTCTGACCTACACATCTATTTCAAGATTTTATGTGCATTTAATGCTTCTTGTTCCTATGTATATTTATGTTATTTTTACTATCGGTATAAGCTGGTATAATCTTCAGGTATTCTTATACTGTCCGCTGATGTTTATGTTCTTCCTTGCGCTGTCTTGGTCAACAGCTCCGATGAGCGCATTCAGCAAGGACTTTGAAAGCCTGATTGTGTCTATTATGTCAGGCATATTCTGGCTGTCGGGTATTATGTATAATTCCTACAGCTTTAAAGGAATTTTAAAATACTTTATGCTTTTCAATCCGATTAACTTCTTTGTTAACGGATATCGCAACTGCTTCCTTTACAAGCAACCTTTCTTCACAAATACAGAAGAGCTTATCATATTTGTTATCGAATTTGCAGTAATATTTGCTCTGGGAATTTTTAACTATAACAGACTCAGGAAGAAACTTCCTGACGTACTTTAAGGAGGTAATTATATGGCTGAACCGATTATTTCCTTTAAAAATGTCAGCAAAACATATATTTTATATAAAGACGACAGAGCACGCTTTAAGGCTTTGTTCTTCAAACCAAAGAACGCTAAAACAAATAAGGCGCTCAATAATGTTTCACTCACCATAAACCGAGGCGAATCCGTCGGCATTGTGGGCGACAACGGCGCAGGAAAGTCAACATTGCTCAAGATGATTACGGGCGTTGCGTTTCCTGATGAGGGTGAAATTATCGTAAACGGCAAGGTTGCCGCTTTGCTTGAGCTTACCGCAGGCTTTTCAATGGAGATGACAGGCCGCGAGAATATATATCTTAAGGGATATATTCTAGGACTTGAGGACAGCTACATTAAGGAAATTGAAGAAAAAATCATTGATTTTGCCGAGCTTGGCGACTATATTGACCAGCCTGTAAGGACTTATTCAAGCGGTATGAAAATGCGTCTTGGATTTGCAATCAATGTTAACATTGAGCCTGATGTGCTCGTTGTTGACGAGGCACTCTCGGTTGGTGACGCAACCTTCAAAAAGAAATGTAAAAACAAAATCAAAGAGATTATCGGCAACGGTACAACGGTTCTTTATGTAAGTCACAACGCAAATTCGGTTTCGGAAATTTGTCCACGCTCAATATATCTAAAAAAGGGTACTGTTATCTTTGACGGTCCTACTGAAGAAACTTTAAAGGTATACGAAGATTCAAAGAAGAAAAAATAAACAATGCACAATATGGCGCACATTGTTGTGTTTGCAGGAAATGTCAGCACACAACTAAGCCAACAAGCATTTCTCCCCTATTTAATCAAGTATACTTTAATTTTAACCTGTCGAGAGTGTGCATATTTTTTTAGAGAGAATATGTAAAATCGGAAGAATGGGACTGACAAAATGCAGATCAAAGACCTATTAAACGAATTCGAAGCCGACTGGGCGGCTATGCCTCAGGTTGAAGCAGAAAAGCTTTCATTAATCAAAAACAAAAGTATTATCATTTGCGGACATAAACTTGCCCGCTGTCTTTGTTATGCACTTTTGTATCTCAACGAAACTAAAGATTTAAATATAAAAATAACTCTTGCAGGCAAGTCAAGAGAATGTATGTCTGACTATCACGCAGAGTTATTGATCAGAAATGATTTTGAATTTATAGATTTTAATTCTATATCAGAAATAACAAAAGCAGATTATATCGTTTTCACCGGACTTTGCGGTGAAGACAATATCAACGACGTCAAGATTTTTGCTGACGAAATTTCTGCAATAAAGACAATTTCAAGCGTTTCGGCAAAACTATGTGCAAAGACTGTACATCTCAGCGACAGCCGAGTTTACGGCATCGGCAAACCTCACAGGGTTTACTCAGAAAACGAGTATGCGAGTTTGGATATAAACTCTCCCGACAGTCTTACAGCGCAACTGATGAGAACCTCAGAAACCATGTGGAAATGCTGTCAAAAAGGAAATGACTATGAGCTCACAATTCTCAGAACAGGTATCGTGCTCGGTGCGTCAACAAATATTAATACCTGCCTTGATTCAGCTTTCGAGGCTATAGCTCAAAAGTCGAATGCACAAATTATCGGCTCTGATAAAAAATATTCATTTGTATATATCAGCGATGTTTTCAGAGCGATAGTATACTCACTTACAACCATTAAAAGTAACACCACTTATAATGTTACCGGAAACAACTCCACTGCTTCTATGACAACAGTAGGAGCAATTTTGCACGACATTTACAGCGAACGTTGTAACATTCAAATCAGCGGAACAAGTGAGCTTTGCGCCTGTGCAATTAACTCAAGCAAAATATTCGATGAGGGCTGTGCTCCGCAAATTGACCTTGAAACAGCGCTTGAAATTTGCGTTATGAGCAAAATGCAGGCAGAAAAAACAATGAGTCTTCCCCATTCTCACGAGGGCAGACTCAATTCAATTCAAGAAATTATGCTTGCTTTTCTGCTTGAAATGGACAGAATTTGCAAAAAGCACAATATAAAGTGGTTTTTGGGCGGCGGCACATTGCTTGGAGCAATCCGACACAACGGATTCATTCCATGGGATGATGACGCAGACATTATGATGCTGCGTGAGGATTATGACAAATTCTGCAAAATTGCGGCAAGCGAGCTTC
The DNA here is from genome assembly GCA_002493005.1 of Ruminococcaceae bacterium UBA7127. Lineage (GTDB taxonomy): Bacteria > Bacillota > Clostridia > Oscillospirales > Acutalibacteraceae > Ruminococcoides. The sequence continues at coordinate 1,604 of DKXL01000008.1, read as the reverse complement.
CACCGTCAATAACATTCCAGACATATGAAAATGACAAAAACTGTTTTTATGACTTTGCAAAGCTCAGGCTTAACGATACGGTTTTTGCAACAGGCTTTGCCAAAAACCACACACAGATGCACAACGGAATTGCTTTTGATATTTTTTGTCATGACAAAACCGCAAATTCAAAGTTTGGGCAAAAAATCCACCTTGCACTAACGCTCTTTACAAGGGCGCTGGTTTTTAACAAATGGAACAATCGCAAAGCTGACAACGGAAGTAAATTACAGTCTGTTATGACCAACTTTTTTAAGTGTATTTTACCTCTTAGATTCAGTCTGTGGTTGGAAATTAAAATTTTAAAATTCTTTAAAAACAAAAAGAATGCAAAATACTTGTATGACGGTATGGGCAGAAATATATACAACGGAAGTTTTCCGATTGAGTATCTTGACGAAGTTATTTATGTTGATTTTGAGAGATACAAGCTGCCTGTTCCAAAGGAATACGACAAGTATTTGACCTTTCTTTACGGTGATTATACAGAACTTGCCCCATTAAGCACACGTATGGGATGCCACGTTATTGAGCGCTGTGATATCGGCAAATATGATGGATTCAAAATAAATTTTTCCAAATAGCTTTCAATATAAATTTAAATTGACAGTCAAAATAAAAAGTGCTATAATAATATAGCACTTTTGAAGTGCTGTTACGGATTAAGCTGAAAGTACGTTTTAACTGACAGTAAGCTCCGTCTCGGCAGACTTGCCGTGTAAAAATCAGTTCGTAGCAGATTCTCTGTTACGATATATGTGGATTAGGGTATGTCCCCCACCTCGGCTGCTCTCGCCGTGTAAAAATTGAGAGCAAAAAAATCAAATATGCAGGTATTGCGGAATTGGTAGCGTTGCGACCACTGCCGGTGGCAGAAAAAGGGAGCAAAAGCGCTGTTAAAAATAAGGAGCATAAGGAAGTGCCTTTAAGCACAACGCAAGGCGACTATATTTTGGACGGGAAGCGCGCATGGTTCAGGTCACACCACTACGGTGTAAATTCAAAATTCAGAATGCAGAATTTAGAATTGTAAAGAAATTCATAGATAATAATGCACTTGCACTTTGCATTCTGCATTATTATAAATTTGTGGATTAAGCAGCATGCTCCACCTCGGTTCACTCTCTACCGTGTAAAAATTAAGAGAGTAAAAATTAAATATGCGGATATGGCGGAATTGGCAGACGCGTATGGTTCAGGTCGCACCACCTCGGTGTAAATTCATTTCAGTGACTATATCCTGCAAATTGTGGATGAAGCGATATGCTCCACCTCGGTTCTCAACTCTCAACCGTGTAAAAATTCAGAGAAAAAAATTAAATATGCACCCGTGGCGGAACTGGCAGACGCGTATGGTTCAGGTCCATATTTTCGAGAGGAAGTGCAGGTTCAATTCCTGTCGGGTGCACCATAACATTTTTAAAATCAAAAGCTCAGTAAGTTTCGATATTTACTGAGCTTTTGCTATATTAAAATCACATTCAATATCTCAAAATCACATACCACAACTAACATTATTGTAGACATAAAAGATAACGAGAAGCTAACATAAAACAATCCGAACC
>DKXL01000047.1 GCA_002493005.1 Ruminococcaceae bacterium UBA7127 | reverse complement strand
GAGCAGACAGCTTGATAGTATCTACACTTCTCCGCCCGACCGTTTTCGAGCATTTTCCTATAAAGTAAAATAGTTCACCATGGTGGACGAAATCAGAACAACCAACGAGAAGGATATAATTTTTTACTATAATTAGTATAACACAAGCGAATATGAAAATCAATAGAGTTTGCAAAGTCAACTATGCTATTGTACACGTATGCTAATGGATCAGTTTTTAGAAAATTCTTCAAAATATTGAAGCAAGGCTTTGCAGCCTGTATAAATGTCACTGTAAGCCACATCAAAGCGACGGCTGTACCATGGGTCCGAAACATCTTTGTCACTGCCGGCAAACGACATTAGTTTTTTAAGCTTTTTGTCCGGATCACCGCCGAATATCCGCATAGCATTGCGAATATTGTTTGAATCCATACAGATAAAATAATCATATTTATTGTAATCAGATTTCTTGAGCAGTTCGGCACGCTTGCCTTCACAGGAGATTTTATGCTTTGCAAGCTCAGCCTTTGCCGGAGGATAAACAGGGTTGCCCACCCCGTTCCATATTTCTTCGGTGCTTGTTGCAGATGAAGCAATCACAAAATCATTTTGCACGCCTGCTTTTTGCACCATATCCTTAAAAATAAACTCTGCCATCGGCGAACGGCAGATGTTGCCGTGGCACACAAACATAATTTTATTCATAAAATCACTCACTTTTATTTATAATTTTAGATTTTCACAATCAAATACTACCCTATCTGTAAAGCAATACACTGAATGAATAATACAAATTATATCACACAAAAAATAAAATTTACAGTGCATACATTAAATAAATATGCCAAAAGCAAAACATCCAAAAACAGCCGCTGAATCAGCGGCTGTTTCTGGATTTAGAAGTTTTGAAATTAACGTGAAAACGTAGATATCTTATTATCAAATTAATATATAGGCTTTAGATTACCCTACTTTAGCGTTACCTGTGTCGCCAAAGAAGTTAAATCTGAAAAGCTTGCTCTCGTCGTTCTTATTTTCGCAAATAATGCTTGCCTCAGCGATTTTACCGCCCTCAATAAGTCTTGTAAGACCTACAAGCTGGCAAAGCTTTGAGCGAAGATTAAGTCTGTCGCCTTCGTTTGTTACGAGATATACATTGCCCTCGCAGGTATCAAGCACGGCGAGGAATTCTGTTACATCAACATTGTGTAAGCTAAGAATTGGTGTCATAGTTATTTCCTCCATTCAATTCTTTAAATAATATAAAGTTTTGTTCGTGCGCCATTTACCATTTGGCAAATCTAGATTATTTTACTCGAGTAAGGCTGGCTCCTTGTCAGCCGATAGTCAAGCGGACTATTTACTTGACACTAATTATTATAATCAACTTTTTGGAAAAGTCAACAATTTAAGGAATTTATTTTTGTGCAACTGTGCATTTGTGTGTCAATTAGTCACAACTTTCAGTTTATATTATTGTGCAATATGTCTTAATAATGCTTTCAGAGAATTTACAAAACGACAACATTTTTGTTTCCATTTAGTTAATTTAAACAAGTTATTTCTTTAATGACAAAAAACTGAGTTGTGTTTTTACAAACTTAATTTTTAAGTTATATTGAGATTTTGACGAGGATGAGGTATAATTAGCAATGAAAACAAACGAAAGGACTGTAAACTATGTTAAATGATTTTTATAAACAATTTAAAAGCGGAACTGACATACGCGGTGTAGCAAGTGAAGGAGTGCAGGATCAGAGCGTTAACTTGACCGATGAAGTTGTTGCCAATATGGCTGACGGCTTTGTGCTGTGGCTTGCAAATAAAGTCGGCAAAGCACCAAATGAACTTACAATTTCCGTAGGCCGTGACAGCCGAATATCAGGTCCGCATATAATGGAAATCACAACAGGCAGATTTAAAGCCTGCGGCGCAAACGTGCTGTGCTGCGGACTTGCCTCTACCCCATCTATGTTTATGACTACTGTCGATTTAAAATGTGACGGTGCACTGCAAATCACCGCAAGTCATCATCCGTTTAATCGAAACGGTCTTAAATTCTTCACCCGTGAGGGCGGACTTGAGGGCAGTGATATAGAAGATATATTATTGTACGCTCAAAACAACGAACATCCTGCAAGCTCTGACAACGGCAAAATTACCAATGTTGACTATATGAGCGACTACGCAAACGGATTGTGTGAAAAAATCAAAAAGGAAGTAAATGCAGAAGATTATGAGCATCCTCTTAAGGGCTTTAAGATTGTTGTTGACGCAGGCAACGGAGCAGGCGGATTTTACGCTGACAAAGTACTTTCGGTTCTTGGAGCAGACACAACCGGCAGCCGTTATCTTGAACCGGACGGAATGTTCCCCAACCACGTTCCTAACCCTGAAGCGCCTGAGGCTATGGCTTCAATTTGCGAGGCTGTAAAAGAGTCCGGTGCTGATTTGGGCGTTATATTTGACACAGATGTTGACCGCGGAGGCGCCGTTGACTGCAAGGGAAATGAAATCAACCGCAATTGTCTTGTGGCTGTTGCCGCTGCAATAGCGCTTGAAGGTAACGACGGAGGAACGATTGTTACCGACTCGATAACCTCAAGCGGTTTAAAAACATTTATTGAACAAACTCTCGGCGGCAAGCATTACCGCTATCGCAGAGGATATAAAAATGTAATTGATAAAGCACTTGAGCTTAACGCACAGGGCATCAACTGTCCTCTCGCTATTGAAACATCAGGTCACGCTGCAATGCGTGAAAACTATTTTCTTGATGACGGCGCATATCTTTGCACCAAAATCATAATTAAAGCCGCACAAATGCGCAAGCAAGGCAAAGAGCTTGACGAGTTAACCGCTGATTTACAAGAACCTCTTGAAAGTTGTGAAATAAGATTTAAGATTACCGAAAAAGACTTTAGGGCTTGCGGCGAAAAAATAATTGATGATCTTACTGCATATGCTGAGTCAAAAGAAGGCTGGTGTGTTGCTGATGATAACCGCGAAGGCGTGAGAGTTTCTTTTGATAAAGACAACGGTAACGGATGGTTTTTACTCAGACTTTCTGTTCATGACCCTATTATGCCCCTTAATATTGAAAGTGACAGCGACGGCGGTGCCGATATTATTTATAAAAAATTGTATGAGTTTTTAAAAACTACATCGGGACTTGATATTTAATGAAAAATTCTTAAATATCGGAAATCCTTACATATGATGCGCGTTTTGGCCCTCCGCAACCAATAATTGCAACCAAGAGTTGCGGCAATGAAAACTAAAATGTATTGTGCAAATATACGGTTGCACAGTATACTTAACTCAACAAATTAATTGAGGAGTGCATACATAATGAATATTGAAACAGCTAACAGATTGCTTCAATACAGAAAACAATTTAACCTTAGTCAGGAGGAGCTTGCCGCAAAAATCGGCGTGAGCCGTCAGGCAATTTCAAAGTGGGAACGTGCTGAAGCATCGCCTGACACTGATAATCTTATTTTACTTGCAGAGATTTACGGAGTGTCGCTTGATGAATTGCTAAAAGGCGAAACCGCAAAAGAGAAAGCTGACAACGATAACACAAACGATACTTCAAGCAGTGACTCTGATAATACTAACGAAACAGAGAATTCTCAGTACAAGAGAGCTGACAAAGTATCTTTTAAAAACGGTATCCATATTGAGTCAAAGGATGGCGACAATGTACACATTGGGTTTGACGGTTTGCACATTAACGACAAACACGGCACAAATGTAAATATTGATTCAAACGGAATAAACGTAGATGAAAACGGAAAACAAAGAGTATACACCGATGAAAACGGACACGTAATGTATGATAAGTCTATGTGTCACCATCATCACAACAAAAGTGCGTGGCACAAATTCCCGTTTTTTATCATCGCCATTGTTGCATTTTTATGCTGGGGATTCAGCGGCGTGTGCTTTGGCTGGGCACTCAGTTGGATTTGCTTTTTGACGATTCCGCTTTATCACTCTCTTGTTGAGGCAATTTACAAAAGAAAACCCACCCATTTTGCATATCCTGTGCTTACTGTTATGGCATATATTCTTTTTGGATTTTTTAACATTTGCGGCGGCTGGTCAATAGGCTGGATAGTTTTTCTGACTATACCTGTATATTACTGGATTTGCAGTTTATTTGGCTTTGACGATGATAAATGTGAAGAATAACACACAAAACCCCTGTTCTTAGCAGAACAGGGGTTTTTGCTATATTACTTACGGTATCATTGTTAAATTTTTTGTATCGAGCAGTGCTGTGCGCATTGCAGGAGCACAAAGCTCAATTTGCTTTCCGTCCTTTATGAACAACGGAACCTCATTAAGGTCTACGTCAATATAATGCGTACCCTTTTTCATTTTCTCTGTAACGACATCAGTTCCGCTGAGCTTTACAAATGTCATATTCTCAGGAAGATACACATATCGTCCGCTTACATTCTGTTCATACACAGGACAAATCATACACTCGTCGCCAAGCATAAGTTGAGTTTCACATTCACGTGCAATTTTATCATCGGGATAATCAAATGACAACGGTCTGAAAATCATATCATTTTCACGGCTTGCCTTGCAGAAGGTTCTGTACAGATACGGAATAAGTCTGTAACGCACCTCGATAATCTTCTTAAAATCGTCAGAATTCTCAAAACTGTAGCACTCCTGATTGCGTGTTCCGAGTGCAGAATGATTGCGCATAAGCGGAGTAAATACACCAAGCGCCAAAAATCGCAGGACTAAATCTCTTGTGGCATTTTCATTAAATCCGCCAAGGTCTGCGCCGCAATAAAGGAATCCGCACATATTAGCAGACGGCAGCATTTTAAGGTTAAGAAGAATATGTGACCACCACGAATGGTTGTCGCCAAACCAAATTCCGCTTGAGCGGTGGGCGCCCACGTATGAAGCACGAGAGAACATCAAAATCTTTTCCTTGCCAAAGGCTTTTTCAAAGTATTCTCCCGCCGCCTTTGTCATATTTGCGCCGTAAATATTGTGCACCCTATCGTGACAGATCTGCTTTCCGTCAACGGTATGATATATACTCGAATAGTCACTTGGGCTGTTTGAAAGTCCGAGAAATGTATCTTTTAATTCAAAAAACTTTGACAAATCAAGGTTTTTACCCTTAAGTTCAGTCGCTTTATTTAATGCGCTTTCAAGTCCCTTTTCAGAATAAAATATAGCAGGCTCATTCATATCATTCCAGAATCCGTCAATACCGCAGTCGGTAAGTATTTTGTACTTTGAGCCGAACCATTCACGCACATCGGAACGCAAAAAATCAGGAAAACCGACTATTCCCGGCCATACTCCGCCCTCAAAGTCAGAGCCGTCCTCGTTTTTGCAGAAATATCCCTTTTCCTTTCCCTCTTCATAGATATCGTATCCGTTCTCTTTTTTGACGCCTGCATCAATAATAGGAATAAGGTGGATATTCTGCTTTTTCTTATCATCAACATAATCCTTAAATGACGGGAATTTTTCTTCATCAACAGTAAAATCCTTATAATTTTGCATATAATCAATGTCAAGATAAATGCAGTCAAGCGGAATGTCAGCCTTGTTGTAACCGTCAATTACGCTGTCAACAGACTCTGCATTGTGATAGCTCCAGCGGCTTTGCTGATAACCAAATGCCCAAAACGGAGGAATGTAGCTTGCACCGATTGCAGCTCTGAATTCTTTTACAATGTCAATAGGCTTGTCACCTTCGATGTAATATATGTCAAAATCCGTTCCGTCAACACTCACAACAGTTTTGTTCCTTTGAGTATAGCCAATATCCCAACGTATTTTAGCCGGAAAGTCAACAAAAATTCCAAAGGTTTTTGAGCCAAAAAGCATCAAAAAGTTGTGAGCCGCATATAATGATGACTTTGTTTCGGTATGGAACGGATCGTCGCTGCAAAAGCTTTCATACACCCAACCACGTTTGTTGATGCCCCTTGGCGCTTCGCCCAGACCATATACAATATCGCTATCGGACATATCAAACTCAAAGATAAATTTCCCATCGGCAACACTGCCGCCAAGCGGAAAATCATTAATATTCAAGGCTTCAAACTGCGCAACAACAGCTTGCGTGTCAATCGGATTTCCAAGCGTATATTTTTTTATCATAACGGTTCTTCCTCCTAAATTAATATTTGCAATGTCGGCATAAATGCCGAAATAATTTGCATTTTTTATTAGTATAACATTGCAATCACATTTAAACAATACAAATTTGGTCAAATTATGGTTAAAATGTTTTATTATTAATAAAATAATGATACAATAAGTGCAGTGAATTTTTTCAAAAACAATCTGAGGTTAAATTAAGGAGATTAAATTTATGAAAACACTGTTCAAAACTCTTGACGGCATATTGCTGTTTATGATAGCAAACAGCGTGTGGTTTTTCTCCAGACCTAATATGTTCTGGTTTATTTTGCCCTGTATTTTGTTATTTTTATTAATTAATATTTTTCCTTCTCCTGCAAATTTCAAGATAAGACCCCTTTGGCTGTGTATTTGTGCTGACGGGGCGAGCCTTTTGGTGTCTTTTTTGATAGCCTGCACGATGTCGATTATTTATCACATTTGGGCTTCCTTTTTTCTTTTACCCGATAACTGGCTGATATTTACACTCAGCATTATTACGGCTGTCTGTGTTCTGTCCCTTGTATTTTGGAACGGAATTTTAAGAGTCTACTGTACCTCAATTCAGCTTGGAATAAAGCATAGAATAATCGGAATTTTGTGTGGCTGGATACCTGTTGCAAACATATTTGCGCTGTTTTCAATTATTTCAATCACAACAAAGGAAGTCGAGTTTGAAGTAAAAAAACAGCAAATTAATAAAAATCGAGCTGACAAACAGGTTTGTAAAACAAAATATCCTCTGCTTTTTGTGCACGGAGTATTTTTCAGAGATATGAAGATTTTAAACTACTGGGGCAGGATCCCGGATGAGCTTGAAAATAACGGTGCAAAAGTATTTTATGGCAATCATCAGTCGGCATTGTCTGTTGAGGAAAGCGGCAGAGAGATTGCCGACAGAATTAAAGAAATTGTATCTCAGACAGGTTGTGAAAAGGTAAATATTATCGCTCACTCCAAAGGAGGACTTGACTGCCGATATGCTATAAGCCATTGCGGAGTTGATACAATGGTCGCATCACTCACCACAATAAACACACCGCACAAAGGCTGTCTTTTTGCCGATTATCTTCTCTTTAAGGTTGGAGATAACATTCAAAATAAAATTGCCGCCGCATACAACCACACGTTCAAAAAAATCGGTGACGAATCCCCTGACTTTTTGTCGTCTGTCAACAGTCTGACATATGAGAGCTGTTCAAAATTTAACCGCAGTACACCCGACAGTGATAAAGTATATTATCAAAGCGTCGGTTCAAAACTCAACAAAGCAATTTGCGGAAAATTCCCTTTGAATTTTTCTTATCATCTCGTAAAGCATTTTGACGGCGCAAACGACGGCTTGGTAAGTGAAAAGTCGTTTCCTTGGGGCGAACGCTTCACCTTTGTAGAGGTAAGCGGAAAGCGAGGCGTTTCGCACGCAGATATGATTGATCTCAACCGTGAAAACATTCCACAGTTTGACGTCAGAGAGTTTTACGTAAAACTTGTATCAGATTTAAAACAAATGGGATTTTAAGCTGTATGGTTTTGTAAAAAGGTTGACAACGTAGCATACCGTTCAATAAAGCAGAACGGCAATATAAAGAGCATATAATTCTTAATTAGAATTATATGCTCTTTTTTACCAAGGTTTTATTGTTCCTGTCAGTTCGGTAACACTTTTTATTCCGTTTTTATCAAGGAAGTTGTTAAGACCCTCATTAATTTTAATCGGAGCATAAGGGTCAGAGAATAACACTGTACCGATTTGCAGTGCCGACGCACCTGCAATGAGCATTTCAACTGCATCCTGCCAAGTTGATATGCCACCCATTCCGATAATAGGAATTTTGATTGCATTGGCTACCTGCCAAACCATTCTCACTGCAATCGGGAACACCGCAGGACCGCTCATTCCGCCTGTATTGTTATGAATAATCGGGCGGCGGGTGTTGATGTCTATTCTCATTCCTGTCAGTGTATTTATCATAGAAACCGCGTCAGCTCCGCTTGCTTCAGCCGACTGTGCAATAGATGCGATATCCGTAACATTAGGGCTAAGTTTTACAATGAGCGGCTTAGTGCAGTGCTTGCGCACAGCCGCCGTAATTGCGCCAACCGACTCACAGCTTGTGCCAAACTGAACACCGCCGCTTTTTACATTCGGACATGAAATATTCATCTCAATCATATCAACATCGGTATCGCTGAGCTTTTCTGCCATTTCGCAGTACTCTTCGGGAGTGTTGCCTGCAATGTTTGCAATAACTACCGTGTTTTGCTGTTTAAGCCAAGGCAAGTCCTCATTTATAAACACGTCTACTCCCGGATTTTGAAGTCCTACTGCGTTAAGAATGCCCGAAGGCGTTTCTGCAATTCTCGGAGGCGGATTACCGTCACGTCTTTTAAGGGTAATTCCCTTGCAGGAAATTCCGCCAAGATTCTCAAGCGGATAAAATTCTCCGTATTCTCTGCCGAATCCAAATGTGCCTGAGGCGGCAATAAGCGGATTGTTAAATTCAACTCCTGCTATTTTTACAGATAAATCAGCCATTAAAATACTACCTCCTCAGCATTGAATACCGGACCGTTTTTGCAAACGTGCTGCATAATTTCTTCTCCGTTTTTAACAACCTTAACAGCGCACACAAGACAAGCACCGATTCCGCAAGCCATTCGTTCCTCAAGTGAGATTTGACAGGGCTTGCCTGCTTTTTTACAAACATCTGTAATAGCCTTTAGCATTGGAGTAGGACCGCAGGCGCAAACCTCGTCAACCTCGTTTATTTTTTCTTTTAGCACGTCTGTAACAAATCCGTGAACACCTGCACTGCCATCGTCAGTAGTCAGAACAAGCTCTGCTCCTGCCTCCTTAAAGTCATCCTGCAAGATTATTAAATCCTTGTTTCTAAATCCTGTAATCACAAGCGGATTTGCAGTTTGCTTTGCTGTGTAGAGCATTGGCGGCACGCCGATTCCTCCGCCAATCAGGCAGTAACGCTTGCCCTGCTCAATTTTAAAACCGTTTCCGAGCGGAGCCAAAACATCAACGCTGTCCCCCTGCTTCATCTGCGACATAATTTTTGTTCCTTCGCCCTTTACCTGATACACAAGGCGCATCACTCCGCCTTGGCTGTCACAAACCGAAATCGGTCTGCGCAAAGTCTTTGACGGAACATAAACGTGAGCAAACTGACCGCACTTTGCAAGAGGCGCAATCTCATCATTTTTTATTCTCATATCGAATATTCCGTCTGCGATTTGTTCGTTTGACAAAAGTTCAAACTGTTTTACATCATATTTCATAGCTTTTCATCCTTTAAATATAATTCAATTCCAATGCGATAATTCTTGTTTTATCCACATAATTTACAGACCCCTGAACATTTAGCTTGGGGTTGTCATCATTAAGCTTGTTTGCCTCGTCTATCCACATCGACAGCGTTCCGTCTGTGAGCGTATAAAGCGTATCCTCAAAATTCAGGTTGTCATCAACCAAAAACACAGCATACTCCTCACCGTCAAGTGCTGCGTCGGCAATCTCCTGTACCGCTTCGTCGCTGTCCTCAATATCAGAAATCACACAAAATGTATTGCGATAGTAATTATACTTAGTCGAGGTACATTTCGGCACATAAGTATTGTAGCTGATATCATTAGCCTGCTCCTCACTTATCTCATCAAAAAACGGATTAAGTTCACTCACAGCATACATCTGTTCATCATTTAAATTAAGCAAAGCATTTACATTAAAGTATTCATCAGCATCATTGTTTGTGGTATCGACATGATACCACTCCCCCGAAATCTTAGCACAGTTCCATGCGTGAGGCACATTGTCGTTTATTCCGTAAACCATTACACAGTCAATACCGAGCTTTGTGCACAAAAGCTGAAACGCCCTTGCATATCCCTCGCATACGGCAGAGCCGTCAACAAGCGCGCCATATGCATCGTTTGCATTATCAACTAACTCTTTACTTTCGGCGGCTTCCCGGTTATAGCTACAGTTCTCTATTATATAGTTGTTAGCATAAAGCTCAAGTTCATAATCACTTGCATTTTTGGGTGCATTTGCAACAATCTTGTCAACAGTTTTATCAAACTCAGCTTTTGCATCAATAAACTCATCATACGACATATTATCGTTAAAAAATAAATATACTGTTGTTTTGCCGCCACAATAATAATACGAATACTGACTTAAAAGCCAAAACACCTCGGGGTGGTCATTTCTGTATCCGTCAAGCGCTGTGCGAATTTGCTTTTCGGTAGCCTCGCAGTTAATCGTAAATGGAGCAGGAAAATTATAATTAACCTTCCTGCCGATTTTGTTGTATATTTCTTTTTCGACATCATCAAGGCAATCGTAGGAATGAGCAAATTGCGCAGATGTATCCTCAGGCTTTGTTGTTGCCTGAGTCGGCTGTGCAGTTGTAGCGGTCTTAGATTCAATCTCCGCGCTTTCGTTGCTGTTTGAGCAACTGCAGAGCAGACACACAAGAAAAGCCGCAAGACAAACGGCTGTCAGTCGCCTTATAATCTTCAATTCACTCATCCTATACGTTGAATTATACATTAATTGTACTTTATTTTTCTTTATCAGTCAATCATATTTTTAGTATATAACCAAAGCCTTTGTTGAAAAGCTATCAGGTTATCCGCCCCAAAAAACGTTATATAACGTTATATTATAAAACCGCACCAAAAGGTGCGGTCAATTATTTTAATTTATAGCTTTGAATATCCAAAGCTGTTAACAAGCGCCTCTATCTTGTGACCGTTGTTGCACAGCGGACAGTTGTGCGAATTGTAGCTCTGATAATTTTCCAAATCGTTAGGGTCAAAAATCGATGTAACGGGATATCCCTCACAGCTGTCAACTGTAGCGAATATTGCCGACACTCCCACAACAATGCCGCCGTAATACCTAACTGCGTCAATTACCGCCTGAGCGGTCTTGCCGGTTGTTACAGACGCCGCCATAACAAGAACATGCTTGCCTGAAATCATAGGCACCAAATTATCACGGAACATAATCTGACCGCCTGCGGTATATTCGGGAGAAACAACGTATATTGTCTGGTGAGCATTCATATTTGCAAAATCCTCTTTTGTAAGCTCATCTGCAATGCACGAACCGATGACCTCTGTTCCGTCAACACAAAGAATGGTATCAACAATGGTTGTGTGCCTGTATGAAGAAACCAATTCCTTTGCAACAGCCTTTGCCTCAGAAAGACGTGTTTTTTGAGTGGTTACATCAATAAAATAGTTGGTATGGCTGTGTGTTGTTGCAAAGTGGCCTTTGGCAACACGAAGAAATAGATTTTTATTTTTTGTACGGATTTTTGTAAGCTCTGCCATAAATTCCGCCTCCCGATGCAATATTAAGATATTTAAATATCATAAGCCTATCTTACACTATTTTAACGAAAAAATCAATATTTTTTTGCAATAATTTATTCATACTGTTAAAACAAATCAAACAAATGACATATAAATTAAATTTATATATTGAAAGAATAGTAAAAATGTA
>DKXL01000018.1:27294-27568 GCA_002493005.1 Ruminococcaceae bacterium UBA7127 | reverse complement strand
GTAAAATAAACTATTACGAAAAATACACGCAAACTATAAAGTTTAGTGGGAATTTTAAAAAAAGTATTACTGAAATTAAAAATTTCATTACCAAAAATCAGTATAGTCAATACTATGAACACAAGCATATTGATACTGTAAAGGTTAAGTATTCTATACTTGCTAAATTTAGATATACAGCTAAATATAAAGGTAAAGAAAGACCATATTCCTATATATTAAGTAAAAATAAATTTTATGTGGTTATCACTAATAATTGTTTACAAGCAAGTAT
>DKXL01000018.1:0-27019 GCA_002493005.1 Ruminococcaceae bacterium UBA7127 | reverse complement strand
TGGCATTACATCCCGAATGATTCTATAAAGAAATTTAAAAAATTTGGAAAATGGGCAACATTATAAATATTATTAATTATGTATAAGAGGATTAATAAAATGAAAAGTAAGAAAAGTAAAAAATTTTTTAGAATTATAACAATTACTCTTTTATCTGTATTTTTCTTAATTGCTACCCTGTGTATAGCATATTTTTCGCTTATAAATGTACCTCACCATAATGTGAAGATTGAGAACGATTCATATAATAACAGCTACCTTAACACTTATTCAAATATAATGCCAAGGTTAGCAAGAGTAGGCGATAAGTTATATTACAATGCTTCAAACGACTTTTTTAAATATGGTACATATGAAATTACTACTGATAGCACAAAGCGTATTTATTGGGAAGGACCGTCTTTGTCCGGCAGTTATATTAATTTAGATTGTGCTTCTGACGATAAGCTGTTTGATAGCATTGTAGAAAATAATTTAATAAAATACTATGATTTTGAGAATAAATATTACAGAGAATATTCAAAAATATCCGATTCAGACAATGAAAATCCCAAAAAATTATTTGTTGTGAAAAAACAAATCTATTGTTGTTATTCTGAGTTCTGTGATTACGGTTCGGATTTTTACAGTACCTACAATCTTTATAGGCAGACGGAAAATGGTACGGAGTTAATATTATCAGTAAACGATCTTGATTTTGATTATATTTCAGCACTGCAGTTCTATGATAAATATATTTATTTTATCGCGGTACAAAGGTTGAGCGACAAGGAAGATTCTGATATAAAGCAGTTCGTCTGCAAATATGATCCTGATAACAGAAAAATAATTGACAAAATGCTTTGTTTTGAGGGCAATGAGTATAGCGGCGGAATCAAACGCTTTAACTGCTCGTCTGTAGTAAATGACAAGATATATGGTATAGCAACCAATCAATTTGATGAACAGTCAGGAGATGACAACGAATATATTTATTCTGCTGACCTAAAAAACAAAAAATCAAATTTAATATTTAAATCCGACGGCAGTACAATTATCAACAGTTATGAAGATAAGGTTTTTATTTGTGTTGAAAACGGAAACGACAAGGGTATATATTCAGTTGATACAGCAACTGATGAGGTAACAAAAATATTTGATAAAGATATCGATATAAACGGTTTCTATATTGTTGATTCTAAGTATTTGTATTTTACAGATGACGCGTATTTCTGCCTTTACAGAATAACTCAAGACGGTAAAACCCTTGAAAAAGTATTCGGATAAATATTAATTAGCAATAGGGTAATTGTTTAAAAATGTTAGGGAAGTGTTATTAATGAAAGAAGTTAAATTGTACAATATGATTTTACCGCCGTTTATGCTGTTCCTTTTTATTCCGTGGTTGTGGCTCGTTTCTATTGTGGGCAATTTTATAATCGACTCTGTTGTGTTGCTTTTACTAATTCTTATTATGTTCAGGAAACTTGACTTTAAAATGTATAAAGAAACAATACTCAGTGTTTGGTTTTACGGATTTATTGCAGATATATTCGGTGTACTATATTTGGTTGCAGTTGCTTTAGGCTCAAATGCAGAATATTATGAAGGAAATAACGTATGGAAGCAAATTTTATCCGGAATATATTTAGCAACGAGCCATTCACACTTTGACAGTATTTATGGTGTTTTGTTTATTGTAAGCGGAATACTTTTGAGTGCGGTATTAATATTTGTATTTAATTATTTTATCTCATTTAAAAACAGTATACTGTCAAAAAAGCAAAAGGTAATTATGTCTTTGTCTATAGCTGTCTTAACCGCTCCGTACACTTTTCTCCTTCCCAAAGAACTGTTTTATTAAAAAATATTGCAGTAATGTAGGTGCAAAAAAATTTGCAGGCTTTTATTTTTTATAACATTGTGTTATAATATCCTCTGAGAATAATCGATTATTAATGATATTGATGTTATTTTTATTTAGAAGTATTGATTTGAAATGAGGGAATAAAAGATGGGCAAAAAATTATCAATGCAGAGTAATGATCAAACTAATTTTCAATTCAAGCTGTTATCGGCTATCGGAATTATTATTATTGTTTCGGGTCATTGCTATCACGGCGGAATATCACTTGCTTATGAGTGGTTTCCGACATACTCATTTAACCTTTCGCTGTTTGTTTTTATATCAGGTTATTTTTATAAACCTAAATATGAGGATTCTGTTATAAAATACATATGGAAACGGGTAAAAAGGCTTGTGATTCCTGCGTATATCTGGAATATAATTTACGGCTTGTTTATTTTGATGATGAGCGGTTTTGGCTATACAATAGGCGGAGAGGTCAACCTATACAATATGTTTGTTATGCCCTTTGTTGACGGCGAGGCATTTAAGTATAATCTGGGTTCGTGGTTTGTGTATCCGTTGTTCTTGGTTTGTTTATTTAATGTTTTGTTTAGAAAACTGGCAGGACTTTTAAAAATCAAAAACGAGTATGTTTTTATGATATTATATCTTGCAATAGGTATGTTTGGCATTCAGCTTGCCATTGACGGACACAACACAGGCATACTCAGACTATTAACAAGAGCGATGTTTTTCTTGCCTTGTTTTCAGTTAGGACGGTTGTACAACTCAGACTTGGAAAAAAGAGATACGCTCAACAGCATTGCCTATTTTGCTATAGTTTTAGGCATACAGCTTTTGCTGTTAACATTCTTTGACTCACTTGAGTATACTCCGTCATCTATGAGCAGTTTTAATAACGGAGTAATCATACCGTATGTTACTTCGGTTACCGGTATTGCTTTTTGGCTGAGAATTTCACGATTGCTTACTCCTATTGTGAAGAACCGTAAGTTTGTTCGCCTGATTTCGGATAATACTTACAGCATTATGATTCATCAGATGATAGGATATATGAGTGTAAAGTGGCTGTTTTATTTTTTGAGCGTAGCAACGCCTTTGTTTGCAGATTTCAATGCGCAAAGTATGAGGACAAATATATGGTATTATTATCTGCCAAATGGATTACAACAGTATGGAATGCTATATTTGGCAGGAGGAATTTTTGTTCCGATTGCGATAAAAAAGCTATGCGATTTGTTTTTAAAAGCATTTAATATTGTGAAACACAATTTTCAAAGTAAGCCGATTAAGTAGTCTGCTTTAGATTAATATCGGTGTATCAATTAAACAAAGTATAGATTAAAAGCCGTATGAGTGCCAAGCTTATACGGCTTTTATTTTCCATTAACAGTGATTTTTTAATCTCTTATTTCAATAATTATCGACAGAATGTTTATACTGTGATATAATAATTTATAATGTTAGTTTGGTTTGGCGCTTATGCGCCAACGGGCGATGGTTGATTATACCACAAATGCGGAGTATTAATAATATATTATTAACGAGGGGGAGTGGTTGTAATTTTAGTGGTTTATCTCTCAATGATAGAAGAAGCTGAAGAGAAGAGTAAATTTGAACTGCTGTATAATACATATAAAAATTTAATGCTAAACAGAGCTTACGAGATTCTAAAGGACAAATCTCTGGCAGAAGACGCAGTACAAGAGGCTTTTTTAAGAATTATAAAAAATATTAAAAGAATAGAAGTGGATAACAGTCACAAAACAAAAGGTTACGTGGTAGTTGTAGTAGAGAATGTTGCAAAGACTATGTACGTAAAAGAAAAAAAGGTAATTCCTATTGAATTTGAAAGACCCCAAGAGGGCGTATGTTTTGAAGAGATGGTTGAGAATAAGATTGAAGCCGAGTATGTTGCAAGCAAAATTGAAATGCTCAAACCGATTTATAGGGATATACTCGTCTTAAAGTACATAAATGAATTTAATGATAAAGAGATTGCATTAGCGCTTGGCATATCAAACAGTAACGCCAGAAAGCGTTTGCAAAGAGCAAGAGAAAGCTTGCAGAGTTTACTTGAAAGGGGAGAATAGAATGTCTAAGATATTGCTTGACGACGAATTGTTAAAGGATGCAGTGTCGATATATCAGGACAGATATTTTGCCAAAACTGAGTTTAATGAGAATGAATTTGAAACATCAAGTTCGTTTGATAACAAAATCAAGAAGATGGCTAAGTCTGAACACAACATATATCACAGAATTACGCTTACAAAGTCAAGAAAGATAATATGTGTGCTTGTTGCCGCGCTAACGCTGATTGTGTCATCATTGGGCGTTGGTGCAACCAAAAATATAATAGGCGGGTTTTATATGATTCCTGGTGTGGGTTCAGATAGACTGGTTGAAGTTATAGAGGAGGGAGCCTCATATCCGCCGGAGATTGAAAAGTTTTATGAGATTGATCTTTCCGATGAATTTGAGCTTGTCACAGGCAGTGCTGACGAAAGCGGTACCTATTATTACTATATGAGTAAAGAAGATTCTACTTTCACTATTTTTGAACAGTATCCAAGGGAAAAAGTAAGACTAAAGGTTGACAATACACAAACTACAGTTTGGGAGGAAGAATACAAAGGACAAGAATATTTAGCGGCAAATAGAGATAACGAATATTATTCTTTGACGTGGAATAACGGTGAATATTTATTCCGTCTGTATTCAAATTCTTTCTCAATAGAAGAGATGCTTGAAATATGTGCGTCATTAAAAGAAAAATAATTTGCAAAATTTTGGAAATTTTAGTCACAAATTGAATTTACAGAGGTAGTAGTATATAGGGTGTGGTTACTGTTGTGCCTATATACTATTTTACTTAAAGGGGTTAAAAATGAAAAAATTAATTTCGTTTGCTCTGATGCTGGTTATGCTGACGTCGGTATCTGTTGTTCAATTTAGTGCTGCGTCATCAAACGATGATAGTATCTCACCTCAGAGCGCATATACTTACGATGATGTTAATGCGTCGATTAGCATAAGCTCAAAGACAGCTACGTGCACGACTAGATTAACAATTAAACCACCCGGAACACACGCGACAGTAACAATGTCACTTCAAAAATATTCAGACGGAAAGTGGACGAATGTTCAAACATGGAGCAATACATTCTACACTAAGGGCATTAGCTTTTCAAAATCAAAAGGCTCTCTGTCTTCCGGTACATACAGAACACATGCAACGGCAAAAGTTTATAACGGCAACGTGTATGAAACAGTAACCGACAACAGCAGTTCGGTAAAAGTTTCGTAAAGTGACAAAATACAGTAAAAAGAAGGATTAATTTATGAGTGAAACATTTGGCGCATTTGTGCGACGTAAAAGATTAGAAACAGGGGTATCGTTAAGAGCGTTTGCGCAGAAAGCAGGTGTTTCTTCCGTATATCAATCAAGTTTTGAACAAGGCATACGTACTGCACCTAACGGAGAAACACTAAAAAAGATTGCAACACTTCTTAAGTTGAATAATGAAGAAGAAAAAAAGCTGTATGATTTAGCAGTAGAAACCAAAAGTGTTATTTCAACTCCTTATGATATAACTTGCTACATAAAAAGCAATGATATTGTTAAGGATGCTATCAGAACTGCAAAAGATAATAACATTTCCGAAGATAAATGGAGAGAGTTTATCAGCAGTATATCCTGAATAAATTAATACTAATACCCAATTAAAAGCGGAATACCATTTTGGGTGATTTTTTACCCATATGATAACCTGTTCTCAAAAGGCGAAAGCCTTTATGTGAAATCTTATTCGTTTGGAAAAAAATTTGCTCAGATATTTATTTAACTTTTATTGAGGTTTGGTTGAGAAGTTCTGAGTTGTTTGCTCGGATTTTCTTTTGGCTTATATGTTCTCAAAATGTGCACGAAGTTTTACTCAAAAAGCCACGCAAACATTATCGTTTGTGTGGCTTTTGCCTTTAAAGTAAAAACGGCAAACCGATTATTTCGGTTTGCCGTAGTTTGTGTATTGCTTTTAACTTACTAAATAAAATTAGTTGTTAATGAGCTTGTCCTCATCTGACCAGCTGTAGAGTTTTCTAACTTCCTTACCGATAACCTCAGCAGGAGCCTCGGCAGCAAGCTTTCTCATAGCACGGAAGTGAGCCTGACCGCCTGCCTGTGACATATCGAGGAGGAAGTCCTTAGCAAATGTACCGTCCTGAATATCTGTGAGAACTTTCTTCATAGCCTTCTTTGTATCTTCTGTGATAATCTTTGGACCTGTGATGTAGTCACCGTATTCAGCAGTGTTTGAAATTGAATATCTCATACCTGCAAAGCCTGACTGATAAATGAGGTCAACGATGAGCTTCATCTCGTGGATACACTCAAAGTAAGCGTTTCTTGGGTCGTAGCCTGCTTCGCAGAGTGTTTCAAAACCAGCCTGCATAAGTGCGCAAACACCGCCGCAAAGAACAGCCTGCTCACCAAAGAGGTCAGTTTCTGTTTCTGTTCTGAATGTTGTTTCAAGAACACCTGCTCTTGCGCCGCCGATGCCGAGTGCATAAGCAAGTGCAAGGTCTTTAGCCATTCCTGTAGCGTCCTGCTGAACAGCAACAAGACACGGAACACCCTTGCCTGCCTGATATTCGCTTCTTACTGTGTGACCCGGACCCTTTGGAGCAATCATTGTAACGTCAACGTCAGCAGGCGGAACAATCTGGCCAAAGTGAATTGCAAAGCCGTGAGCAAACATAAGCATATTGCCTGCCTCAAGGTTTGGCTCGATGTCGTTCTTGTACATTGCAGCCTGCTTCTCGTCATTGATGAGGATCATAATGATGTCAGCCTGTTTTGCAGCTTCAGCAGCTGTGTATACCTTAAAGCCCTGAGCTTCAGCCTTTGCCCATGACTTGCTGCCATTGTAAAGACCGATGATTACATTGCAGCCTGACTCTTTAAGGTTAAGAGCATGAGCGTGACCCTGGCTGCCGTAACCGATAATAGCGATTGTCTTACCGTCAAGCAGAGAAAGGTTACAGTCTGACTGGTAATAAATTGGTGCTTTCATGTTTTCTGTGTAGTCTTTCATTTTAAGTTCCTCCTTACCGCAAAGCGGTATATAAAATTATATGTTAACTGTAAGATTAAACGGAAACTGCGGTGTTGCCTCTGTCGATAGCAACTGTACCTGTTCTTACAATCTCACGGATACCATAAGGCTTGAGTAAATCTATAAGAGTTTGAATACGGTTTGCGCATTCGCAGTACTCAACCGTAACGCTTGACGGCGAAACATCAACAATCTTTGCCTGCATAATTTCAACCGTCTTAATGATTTCTGCTCGTTTTGCAGCTGCGCAGTGAATCTTTATAAGAATAAGCTCTCGGCTGATAAAATCGCCCTCTGTCAAACGTTTAACCTTTATGATGGGGATAAGCTTGTTGAGCTGTTTTTCAAGCTGTTCAACAACATATTCGTCACCGTTTGCAACGATTGTTATTCTTGAAACATTAGGGTCGTTTGTCACACCAACCGCAAGCGAGTCAATGTTAAAGCCTCGGCGAGAAAAAAGTCCCGAAATTTTTGAGAGAACACCCGCCTGGTTTTCAACAAGTATTGATAATGTATATTGCATTTTCTCACCTCATTAAATTGACGGAGTGTCGGGATGTACATTGCAAACAAGAATAAACGGCTTGTCTGAATTTACAATTCCCTTAATTATGCGCTCAGCTTCTTCGTTTGAGTTAGCTTCAGCGTGGTCAATGCCGTAGGCATCGGCAATCTTCAAAAAGTCAGGATCGCCTTGCAGGATAGTTGCGCTGTGTCTGCCGTCATAGTTTTTGTCCTGAAGCTCACGCACCATTCCAAGGCGAGAGTTGCGCATAATTATAATCTTGATTCCAAGGTTGTTGCCCGCGATAGTTGCAAGCTCGTTGAGCCCCATCTGAAAACTGCCGTCACCGCAGATTACAATGACATCTCGGTCGGGTCTTGCAAACTTTGCGCCTACAGCGGCAGGAATTGAATAACCCATTGTTCCCATTCCGCCTGTTGTAAGGAACCTGCCCTCACGAATACGGAAGTTGTTGGCGCACCAAATTTGGTTTTGACCTACATCAGCAACCAAAATTGCCTTTGACTTGAACATTGCGCTGAGGTTGCCCACAAGATTTCTTGGTTCAACATAGCCCTCAAATACCGGGGGAGTCTTATATAAATCCTTTTTCCAGGTTTTAACTGTTTCGCTCCACTGAGCAGAAACAGTGTAGTCGCCGATATTTTCAAGCAGTTTTTTCATAACATTGCGCATATCGCCAACTATCGGAATTTCGGTTTTAACATTTTTTCCGATTTCGGCAGGGTCAATGTCAATATGTATAACAGTTGTATTTTCGCTCATTTGGTCAGGAGCTGCAACGGCTCTGTCACCAAGTCTTGCTCCGCAAACAATCACCAAATCTGCTTCGTGAAGCGCACGGTTGGCAACAGCCTTGCCGTGAGTGCCTAACATTCCGAGATATAGCTCGTGTTCACTCGGCATAATGCCGATACCCATCATAGTTGAAATAACGGGAATTTTGGTTTTGTCGGCAAACTCCTGAAGCTTTAGCTTAACGCCTGAGCTAAGCACACCGCCTCCTGATACAATAACAGGGCGCTTGCTTTTGTTGATTGCGTCAACAGCACGCTTAATTTGGATGGCGTGCCCCTGAGTGTTCGGCTTATATCCGATGATGTTTACCTTGTCGGGATATTCAAAACTTTCAATTTCATTTGTCTGAATGTCCATTGGTATGTCAATCAAAACAGGACCTTGTCTTCCTGTTGAAGCAATGTGAAACGCCTCTTTAAAAACTCTCGGTAAATCCTCGGTCTTGTTTACAAGATAGCTGTGCTTGACAAACGGCTCGCACGCACCTGTAATGTCAGCCTCCTGAAAAACATCTCTGCCCAAAAGGTCGCTGCGAACCTGACCTGTGATTGCCACCATAGGAATTGAGTCCGTATATGCTGTGGCAATGCCCGTGATAAGGTTTGTAGCGCCGGGTCCTGAGGTGGCTATGCACACGCCCGGACGGTTGCTGCATCTTGCATAACCGCTTGCCGCGTGAGCCGCATTTTGCTCCTGACGAACAAGAATGTGATTGATGCTTGAGTCATAAAGTTTATCATAAAAGGGGCATATTGCCGCACCCGGATAACCAAAGACAACTGTTACGCCCTCGGCTTCCAAACATTTTACCATAATTTCAGCACCGCTGATCATTATGCTTGTCCCTCCTATCATTATATTATATATTTTGAAAAAATGTGTAAGCATTGCGGTTTTTGTCACAAAAGCCGTAATCGCACATTGTTTAAAGCTTATTATACTATAAATATAGCAAAAAGTAAAGGGCAGAACAAACGTCTGCCCAATATTTTTATTTTATTTTCGGGCATAATCGTCGGTGATAATTTAATGTCGGTAGCTCGGTGCAAATATTTTTCTATTGGTAACGCAGGAATCGACTAACGCAATTTTTTATTGTCGGGTAACTATCGTATAAAAATATATCAACCTATCTACTCGAATTGTGGGCGGCGTCACGCCGCGTTATTTTTTCAAAAGTCGTGCGGCATACAGCACACAAAGTATGCTGACTCCTGTGTCAGCAATGACCGACATCCACATTTCGGCAATGCCCAATGCGGCAAGAATAATTACAACCGCCTTGATGGTAAGAGCAAATATAATGTTAGTTTTAACTGTGCGAACAACACGGCGGGCAAGTTTTACAGCACTCGGCAGTTGCTTTAGATTGCCTGATGCAAGCACTGCGTCAGATGCTTCGATTGCGGCTTCACTGCCAAGCCCCATTGCAATGCCGCAGTCACTTGCGGACAGAACGGGAGCATCGTTGATTCCGTCGCCCACAAAGCAAACTGCTTTTGAGCTTTTCTTTATTTTTTCAACATTGTATAGTTTTTCGGCAGGCAACAGCTCGGATTTACATTCGCTCATTCCGATTTGCAGTCTGACACTCTCGGCAACAGCTTTTGAATCGCCTGTCAGCATAATTGTGTTCTTAACGCCATATTTCTTGAGTGTGGAGATAACCTCCTTGGATTCTTCTCTTATTGTATCAGTAACAGAGATTGCGCCGATAAGTTGTCCGTCACACAGCAAAAACACGGTATCGTTTTTAGATATTAACTTTTTTTGGCTTTCAGTTATGATTTTTGAGCCGCCGCACTCAATTCTTTTGCCGTTGAGCATTGCCGATGTGCCGTGACCTGCGTTTTCGCTGTAATCGCAAAGCTGTGGAAGTTTAAGTCCGTCGGCTTTGCTTTTGATAGCTTCTGCAACAGGATGTACGGAATATTTTTCGCACGCAGCAGCAAGTGCAAGAATTTCATCTTCTGTATAATCACAAAGTGAGGTTATACTGTTTACGCTTAGCTTACCTGTTGTAAGCGTTCCTGTTTTATCAAAAACAAATGTGTCTGCTTTTGCAAGAGCCTCAATATATTTGCCGCCCTTGATAAGCACTCCGAGCTTTGATGCGGCGCCAATGCCCGAATAATAGGCGAGAGGAACGGATATTACTATTGCACATGGGCACGAAGCAACAAGACAAACAAGTGCTCGGTACAGCCAATCGGAAAATGTGCCCAATCCGCAAATCGGTGGAATAATTGCAATAGCGGCGGCAATCAAAACGACGATGGGGGTATATATCGAGGCAAAGCGAGTGATGAGCTTTTCACGATTGCCCTTTTGTGCGGCGGCATCCTCAACAAGCTTTAAAATTCTTGTAGCGGTACTGTCGCCAAACGCTTTTGTTGTTTTAATTGTTATAAGCTTACTGCCGTTGATTGCTCCGCTCAGTACTTCACTGCCTTCGGCGGCATCAACAGGCAAACTCTCGCCGGTGAGAGCAGAGGTATCAAGAGTGGTTTTTCCGCTTGTAATTACACCGTCAAGAGGGATTCGTTCATAGGGCTTAACTAAAATTATACTGCCTGCTTTTACACTTTCGGCAGGTACGGTTTGCTCCGAGCTGTCAATAAGTATTGTGGCGGTATCGGGGCGGATATTTGCAAGCTTTTCAATGTCACGCCGTGATGCGTCAACGGCTTTGTCTTCAAAAATTTCTCCGATGGAGAACAGCAGTGTTACCATTGCCGCCTCCAAAAATTCACCAAGGCAGAATGCGGCAATTACGGCAACATCCATAAGTACGGTTTCGTCTATTCTAAACTTAATAAGATTTTTGAAGCCTTTAATAAAAATTTTATATCCTGCAATTACGGTTGTTGCAAGGCAGCATCCCATAGTCGTGTAAAAACTCCATACGGATTCTTCAAGGGAGGAAAAGTGTAAAACAGCCGCAATAACAACAAGAACAACAGAAACTGCAAGAAGAAGTGTGTTCTTGTTGAATTTATTTTCGCTTTTAGAATTATTTGTGCTTTTTGCGGCGTCAACAACGGTAATGCCGTCCTCTATACTGTCGCAAATTCGCTGAATTTCAGTGAGTGTATTGCTTTTCTTTGAAACGAATTTCAGCGTTTTGGTAGCAAAGTTAAATGATACATTTTCATATCCGCTTGTTTGTCTGATTTTTTCTTCAATTTTTCCTGCACAATGAGCACAGTTTAGGTTTGTAAGAGTGTACGAATATCTCATAATAATTCCCCCGTTATTCGAGCACGTGGTCAAGTCCCATTTCTATTATTTTCTTAACATGGTCATCGTCAAGACTGTAATAAATCTGTTTGCCGTCACGACGTACACGCACCAGCTTGTTTTGGCGCAGTACCCTAAGCTGGTGAGAAATTGTGCTTTGCTCCATATTGAGCGACTCGGCTATGTTGAGTACCGACATTTCATTATCGGAGATTGTATACATAATTCGTAGTCTGGTTGAATCGCCAAACACCTTGAACAGGTCGGCAAGGTCAAAAAGTATTTCAAGGTCGGGCATTTCTACAGCCTTTTTTGTGTTTTCCATAAATAAACTCCTTTGCTTGCAATTATTATACCAAATTATTGTAAAACTAACGATTGAACATATGCATATGTGTTCATATGACATTTTAAATATATCATTATAATATGCGTTTGTCAAGTAGTTTAATTCAAAAAATTTGTTGACATCATATATCCTTTGCAGTGTGGCAGGTAAAATAGTATTTGCTGTAAAAAACAATACTTGCTTTGGACACAATCCTTTTTATTTATTTTTATTCGCTATTATGTTTTAATTCTAAAATGCAAAAAAGTTTCAATTTGTTAATTCTTGACACGAAATATGGTTAAAAAATTAATTCCTTTGTGGAAAATATAACATTCTGTAACTGACTTTGGGCATATTAAAAACAAATGTAACAACAAATTTACTATTTGAGTACAACATTGCCAAAAATCGGTTACAAATTTAATATTGCGTTGACTTTACTACAAAATTGTAGTATCATTTTCTTAGAAAGAATTGTAGCGTTACATAAGCGTAACCACAACAAGTAGTATCTTTTAATTAAAATGTAACATATTTTGTGTTTTGAACCTTTGATTCCAAAATAACAAAATTTTGAATCTTATATTATACAATTCTACGCTTACTTATTTATTGCAAATGCCAAATCGGTTTTATTGGGGTGTAAATAATTGGAGAAGTTTGTAGTTACAGGCGGTAAGCCTTTGTTTGGCGAGGTTAATATCAGCGGTGCCAAGAATGCTGCTGTTGCAATTATTCCTGCTGTTATACTTTGTGACGAGCCTTGCCAGATTGATAATATTCCGAATATTAGTGATGTTTCGCTCATAAGCAGAATTTTGCAGCAGATGGGTGCAAATGTCAGAAGAATTAATAAATCATCATTATATATAGATCCGACGCATATCAATACTTGCAATGCTGTTACTGAGCTTGTAAGCAGGATGCGTGCGTCATACTATCTGCTTGGTGCGTTGCTCGGCAGATGCGGAAAAGCAAAGGTGGCTTTGCCCGGCGGATGCAACTTTGGCGTTCGTCCAATCGACCAGCATCTTAAGGGGTTTGAGGCTTTGGGTGCTAAAACTCAGCTTGTTGACGGCGCTATTATTGAGGCTGTCTGCGAGTCGGGTCAGCTTTTCGGTACGCACATCTATCTTGATGTTGTATCTGTCGGCGCAACAATGAATATTATGCTTGCGGCGTCAAAGGCTAAAGGACAGACAATTATTGAAAATGCAGCCAAAGAGCCGCACATTGTTGACCTTGCCAACTTCCTTAACTCAATGGGCGCTGATATCAGGGGCGCAGGAACAGATGTAATCAAAATCCGAGGAGTAGGTTATCTCCATGGAGTAACATATTCAATTATTCCCGATCAGATTGAGGCAGGTACATATATGTGTGCTGCTGCTGCAACAAGGGGATGTATCACTGTAAATAACATCACACCCAAGCATCTTGAATCAATCAGTGCAAAGCTTAGAGAAATGGGTGTAAAAATCACCGAGTATGATGAAGCGCTCAAGGTTGATGCAACTGCCGCTCCGCTCAAGCGCTGCAATATAAAAACAATGCCGCATCCCGGATTTCCGACGGATTGTCAGCCACAGTTTGCTGCATTGCTTATGAGTGTTCCCGGCACAAGCATTGTTAATGAAAATGTTTGGGATAACAGATACCAATACGTTAGGGAGCTTATCAGAATGGGCGCGCATATCTCGGTTGAGGGCAGACTTGCCATCATTGAGGGCGGTTCGCCGCTTACAGCAGCTCCTGTTAAGGCTACTGATTTGCGTGCGGGTGCTGCAATGATTGTTGCTGCACTGCAAATTAACGGAACAACCGAGATTTCAAGTATTCAGTATATTGAACGCGGATATGAAAATGTAGTTGAAAAGTTCAGAGCTATTGGTGCTGATATCAAGAAGGTTTACTTTACAGGTGACAATGAGGAAGAATTAAGAGCTTAATTATTTCTTCATTTTATATGTATTAAGGTTAAAATAAGTCGTTTTCTGTCGAAAACGGCTTAATTTTTTACTTTATAGAAAACAGCTTAAAAACGGTCGGGCACAAAAGTGCAGTTACTATCAAGCTGTCTGCTCGAATTGTGGGCGGTGTCACACCGCTTTTTATTATAATATTTTGGGGTTGATTTTATGGGAGTTATATTTGTAGGCATCGGCGGTGCAATCGGCGCAATGCTGAGATATGCGGTGGGGTTAATCCCGTATAAGGGCACATTTCCGATTGTTACACTCGTTATTAATATTTTAGGTGCGTTTTTTATTGGATTTTTTACAGGAATTGCAATAAACAAACATATGTCAGACAATATGATTCTTTTTTTAAAGACCGGATTGTGCGGAGGGTTTTCTACATTTGCCGCATTTTCGCTTGAAGCATACAATATGTTCAGCGATGGCAACCATATGCTTGCTGTAGTATATTCCGTTTTAAGCGTGGTGCTGTGCATAACGGGCGCATGGCTTGGAATTTTGGCCGGCAAGGCTGTTGTAAAAGGATAAGAACTGTGATATTATAGATGTGGATTTAGATACGAATGAAAAAGGATTGATAACGTGGCAAGAGCAGTGCCGCTTTTCAGCGGAAGCAAAGGAAACAGTTATTACATAGGCACAATGTCAGAGGGCGTTTTGATTGACGCAGGACGTTCGTGCAAACAGATAGAAAATGCAATGGAAGCAAACGGTCTTAAGATGAGTAATGTGTCGGCTGTGTTTGTTACTCACGAGCATACCGACCATTGCAGTGCATTAAAGGTGCTTGCGTCACGCTATGGCTTTGAGGTTTATGCCAGCGAAGGTACTCTTGGTGCTTTGCAGCAGAGCGGAAAAATTGCCCCCTCTGTAAAGGCTGATGTTATAGAAGAAGAATTGTCTGTAGGTAATATGCTTGTGCAGAGAATAGATACTCCTCATGATGCGGTGCAGAGCTGCTGCTATAGAGTGGTTGCGCCAGACGGCAAGTCGGCGCTGATTGCAACGGATATGGGGATTGTACTGCCTGAGGTAAGGGAGGCGGCAGAGAAAAGCGATTTTGTTGTTCTGGAGTCAAATCATGACATTGAGATGCTGAAAACAGGAATTTATCCGTATTATTTAAAGCGGAGAATACTTTCAAACAAGGGGCATCTATCCAATGATGATTGTGCCAAGGAGCTTGTCAATTTGGTAAGCAAGGGTACTTTAAGGTTGATGCTCGGACATCTGAGTGAACAGAACAATACCCCCAGACTTGCACTGTCAACCTCGGTTGAAATGCTCGAACAGCAGGGAATGAAGTTTAGAAGTGATTATTCACTTGATGTTGCGCCAAGTGAAACGAGAATACAAACGGTTATTTTTTAGGGATAGACTATGCTTAGAATTAATATTATTTGTATTGGAAAAATTAAAGAAAAATACTTTACAGACGCAATAAATGAATATGCCAAAAGACTTTCTGCTTTCTGTAGATTTCAGATTGTAGAGCTTGCCGAAGAGAAAATCAAAAGCAATACACCTAACCTTTCTCAGATTGAAGAGGTAATAGAGTCAGAGGGCAAGCGCATTATGCAAAAGATAAACTCAGGCGATTATGTTATCGCAATGTGCATTGAGGGAAAAATGCTTTCGAGCGAAGAACTGTCAAAAACGCTTGAAGGTGTTCAGATAAATGGCAAAAGTACGGTTGATTTTATTATCGGAGGAAGCTACGGCTTGTCACAGGCGATAAAAAGCAGGGCGGATTTGAGACTGTCTATGAGCAAAATGACATTTCCGCATCAGATGGCAAGAATGATTTTAAGTGAACAAATTTATCGGGCATTTGAAATTTCAACAAACGGAAAGTATCATAAGTGAGGTTATTATTAAGTGGCACTTGACGGTATATTTTTACGACATATCAAAAATGAAATAGAGAGTCAAGCTCTTGGCGCAAGGGTATCACAGATTTATCAGCCCAACCGTGAAGAGCTGATTTTTGGTTTGCGCACTTTTGGCGGAAACAAAAAGCTGTTGCTTTCTGCAAGGGCAAATTCGCCGAGAATTAACTTTTGCGTGAATACTCCCGAAAACCCGGCACAACCGCCTATGTTCTGTATGCTTTTGCGCAAAAGAATCGGCGGCGGAAAGCTTGTGTCGGTTCGCCAGAATGACTGTGACCGTGTTATTATGCTTGACTTTGAATGTGTTAACGAGTTGGGCGACACGGTAATGATTACAGTTGTTTGCGAGATAATGGGAATGTACAGTAATATAATTATCGTTGACTCAAACGGAGTTATTATTGACTCGCTAAAGCGTGTTGACCTTACAATGAGCAGTAAAAGACTTGTACTGCCGAATATAAAATATGAACTGCCCGAGCCGCAGGACAAGCTGAATATTTTG
Source organism: Ruminococcaceae bacterium UBA7127 (assembly GCA_002493005.1). GTDB lineage: Bacteria > Bacillota > Clostridia > Oscillospirales > Acutalibacteraceae > Ruminococcoides. Next base: position 10,779 of record DKXL01000018.1, on the reverse strand, counting down.
AACTGTGAAGCATGTGAAATCGCAGAAAGAATAAAGAATCTTGATTGTGAAATGCCGCTTAATAAGGCGGTGCTTAGGGTTGTTCAGGGCGTGTCGCCGATTGTGTGCAGAGAACTTGAACACAGAGTGCTCGAGGGAGCGACAAACCGCATTGAGGGAGTTTTGCTTGATAAGCTGACAGATGAGCTTGAAAGGCTAAAAAATATTACTGCCGAATGTAAGGGCGAACCGTATGTAATATATAGGGAAGATGGCAAGCCTATGGACTTTTGTTTTATGCCGATTAAACAGTATTCGGGCTTTGCAAAAGTTGAAAAGGCAGAAAGTTTTTCCGAACTTCTCGACAGCTACTATGAAACTCGTGACGTCAGAGAGCGAATGAAGGTTAAAACACAAAGCCTTACTAAATTGCTTACAAATACGATTGAACGAATTGCACGTAAAATTTCAAAGCAGCAAGCAGAGCTTGACAGATGTCAGAACAGGGAACATCTAAGGATTTGCGGCGACCTTTTGCAGGCTAATCTTTATCGAATACAGCGTGGGGCGGAGTATGCCGACGTTGAAAATTATTATGATGAGCATAATGCTGTAATGCGAATAAAATTAAATCCTGCAATATCACCTGCCGCAAATGCGCAGAAATATTACAAGGATTATCAAAAGGCAAAGAATGCAGAGATTATGCTAAGCGAGCAGATTCGAAAGGGCAGAACTGAGCTTGATTACATTGAGTCTGTTCTCGATGTTTCTCAACGTGCCGAAACCGAGAAGGAGATATCTCAAATCAAAGAGGAGCTTGCTGAGCAGGGTTATCTGCATTCTAACAGAAACAAGAGTAAAAAGCAGACTGCACTGCCTCCGCTTGAATTTACTTCGAGCGACGGATTTAAAATTCTGGTTGGCAGAAATAATAAGCAAAACGATAAGCTTACGTTGAAAACTGCTGCAAAAAACGATATGTGGCTGCACACCAAGGACATTCACGGTTCTCATACTATTATTCTGTGTGAGGGTAAAGAGGTAACCGAGCAGGCAATTTTTGAGGCGGCTTGTCTTGCCGCGTATCACAGCAAGGCGCAAAACAGCAGTCAGGTGCCTGTTGATTATACTTTGGTTCGCTATGTCAGCAAGCCAAGCGGCGCAAAGCCCGGTATGGTAATTTATGTGAACAATAAAACTATATATGTTACGCCAAAGAACAAGATTTAAATTATAACAATAATTCGTTTTATGAAGCGAAAAAATTATAAGTAAGAATAATAAAAGGAAGCTCGTAAGTGTGCTATTCCATAAAGAAGTTAAGGGCAAGGCAGACCATTTTGGTCTGTCTTGCCCTTTGATACAGTGTGACCCAATATACACTTTTAAAGAAAGCGTATATAATACCGATATTTATCCCTCTATAATTTTTTCCATTCTGTAGTCGGATTGATTTTCTGACATCTTTTGAAAGCCAAGATTATGATAAAAATTCTCTTTTTCTTTAGAAGCTCTTAGGTTAATGCAGACTTTTTGGTTTTCTTTCAAAGTGCTTTTAATATAGTTCTCTGAAAACCGATAAAGAAAAGTTCCTATCATTTTTCTTTGAGACTCTTTATGTACAATAAACTCTTTCAAAAACCAGTTCATACCATAGTCACTAAGCCAATTGATAGTTGCTACAGCTTTTCTCTTATGACGAACTATATAGGATTTTGTACTGTATTCTATGGCTTGATTCATTTGATTGTTTTCAGGACAGCTCCAGCCTATGGAAGTAAATAATTCTGCAAACTCCGTTGCTTTCATATCCTGACTGATTGTATAGTAGTCGATGTCGAGTGTCTGCAAAATATTTAGTTCCCTGATTTTTCTTTCTTCCAGACATTTAATATATCCATCATAACCGGAAAGGTTATGTTCTTTTCCATACCCCTGCGAGATATGATAGTCAATAACAGCATTCAGCCAATTATTTCCACGCTCATCAATTACACTATTGATTGCTTCCTTGACATCAGGCTGGTTTATATAAATTATGATAGGATTCAACGGCTTGATTATTTCAGATATTTCTGAAATATAGTTTTGGGAAGCAGTAGCATCCATGCCAAACCTCATCATGGTTTCACACATCGGATTCTGCAAAAAAATACAGTTGAAAACATATATCACATCTTTGTCGGATGTCTCAATAAATGAACGCCACTTTTCAAGTATCTTGATTCTCTCTGTTTCAAAATCAGGAAAGTCATAATCCGCATAATCTGCCGGATGTTCAGAAACTCCTTCATCAACACAAATAACCCTTTTGCCTTTTTTATTCAGTTCATCAGCAATCATCGCTGCCGTTGTACTCTTTCCGCTACCCGGAAGTCCTTCTACTATGATTAAATTTGTTGTCATATATCTCCTTTCCACCCGATAAACACCGGTTTTCGGTCATTTGAATTATAAAAAAGCGGCGTGACGCCGCACACAATTCGGGCAGACAGCTTGATTGTATTACCATATCTTTTCCCGACCGTTTTCGAGCAGTTTCTTATAAAGTAAATAAACGCCCGCCGGAACGCAACTGGTTCTCAGCGGGCGTTAGTTTGCTTATGGCGTGTTCTCCAAGAATTTTACGTGATTTATAATCCCTGATAAGCAAAAATTAAACGTAAGTAGATTCCTGCGTTATTCATAAAAAAATGATTGATTCGGGATATCGATGTTAAGCTAAATCCCGACGTATCTGCACGACTTAAAATTATTTGGCTTGGATATTAACGAATTGTTCCTGCATATGTGAGTAAACGTCATCGGGAATATCTGAGAATACATAACATTTGTCAAGATACTCTTCGCTTGGGAAAATAAGCTCGTTGTTTTTAATGTCGTCATCGAGGTATTCGTCAAATGTTTTTTGATTTGGTGTTGCATAGAGCAGGTACTCAAAGTTTGCAGCGGCAATTTTCGGCTCCTGCATAAAGTTAATAAACTTTTCAGCGTTTTCCTTATTCTTGCTGCATTTTGGAATACACATTGCATCATAGAAAAGGTTTGCACCGTCTACAGGCATTGCATAGTCCAAATCTTCGTTGTTTTCCATCATAACCATAACGTCGCCTGCATAATATGGTGAGATTGCAGCCTGACTTTTTTCCATCTGGTTAAACACCTGATCCATTACATACATTTTGAGAAGCGGCTTTTGCTCGCTGAGCTTTTTAGCGGCAATATCAATATCCTCTTTGGTGCAGTTGGAAGGGTCAATGCCGCAAAGCTGCATTGCAATCGCCATAGCGTCACGGCTGTTGTTAAACATAAGAATATCACCGCTTAGGTTTTTGTCCCACAATGCTTCCCATGAGGTTGGTTTTTTGTCAAGCTTAGTTTTGTCATAAACCATTGCAGTAACGCCCCAACTGTATGCAACCGTGTATTTGCTTTCGGGGTCACAAGCAAGATGTTTGAAGCGTTCCATAATGTTTTGATAGTTTGGAATGTTATCATAATTGAGTTCAAGCAGCATATCCTCTTTGATAAGCTTACTTATCATATAATCCGACGGAATAATAACGTCGTAGCTTGCATTGCTGTTTTTGAGCATATTGTAAAGCTGTTCGTTAGTTTCGTAAGTAGTGTAGTTTACTTTGATGTTGGTGCTCTTTTCAAACTCGTCAATGACGTCCATAAGTCCGTCTTCGCCGTTTGCAATATATTCGCCCCAGTTGTAAACATTAACTTCGCCAACATAGCTTTTACCGCAGCCGGAAAAGCATACAAGGCACATCGCCGTCATAACAACAGCAAGGATAATACTGATGATTCTTTTCATTTCTCAATCTCCCTAAAATTATATTTATTAATCATGTCTTTTGCAAACTCTGTTTTTCATCGTGTCTGTCATGAAGGTTAATTGCAATCATTATAATCAGCACCGCAAGAAAAAGCAAAGCGGAAAGAGCGTTGATTTTGGGTGAAATTCTCCTGTGCGTCATTGAATATATTTCAATGGAAAGGTTCTGAAACTTTGTACCTCTTGTAAAATAGGTTATTATAAAGTCATCAAGTGAGTATGTAAAACTCATTAAAAGTCCCGAGAAAATTCCCGGCATAAGTTCGTGAATTACAACCTTTGTAAATGCCTGCCACTGATTACAGCCCAAATCAAGAGCTGCATCATATACGCTTTGATCCATTCGCTTAATTCTCGGCATAACGTTTAGCACTACAAACGGTACGCAAAAGCATATGTGCGACAGCAAAACCGTGATAAATCCCATTTCAAAGTTAAACATAACTCCGACAGCAGTAAACAAAAGCATAAGTGATACACCCAGTACTATGTCGGGACTGATGATTGGAATATTTGACACATTTTGAATAACAAGTCGTTTTTTACCTTTGAAGTTATTAATTCCGATTGCAGCGGCAGTTCCGAGAATTGTTGCAAACAACGACGCCAAAATTGCAATAATCAGAGTATTGCCCAGCGCATTCATTATGTTGTCGTCTTTAAACAGTTCCTCATACCATTTTAAAGAAAATCCTTTCCATACCGTGGTTTTGCCCTCGTTAAATGAAAAGAAAATCAGCACGGCAATAGGTACGTACAGAAAAAACATCATTAGAGCAATATAGATTTTTGAACAAATTCCTGTTTTCTTTTTCATTATGCAATCGCCTCCTCGTCACCAAAAAGGTTCATAATTATGAGGAAAACAAAAATAAATACCATAAGTATCAGCGAAATTGCCGAACCGGTGTTTTGATCTGTCCAAAATATTTTATCAATTACATCACCAATCATAATATCATCGGTTCCACCAAGATATTGAGCTACCAAAAACGTGCTGGCGCTTGGCACAAATACCATTGTTACGCCCGAAATAATACCCGGAACGCTCAGCGGTGCAACTACCTTGCCAAAAACAGCAAGATTGTTTGAACCGAGGTCTTGCGCAGCCTCAATAAGACTGTAATCTATTTTGCTCATAACAGTATAAATCGGCAGCACCATAAACGGAAGATACTCATAAACCATACCCAGCACAACGGCAGCAGAATTACCGATATATGTGCCGTGAATGCCTAAAAGCGAAAGCGCAAGATCTATAGGTCCGTTATCTTGCAAAAGCGTTACCCACGCATAAATTCTAAGCAGAAAATTCATCCACATCGGAATCATAAGCAGCATAATAACTGTGTTTTGTGAGGATTTTTTCATTCTGGTAATAAGATATGCAAGCGGGTATGCAAGCAAAAGACAGATAGCCGTGGACAGCAGTGCAATCCATAACGAGTGGATAAACACATCTGTGTAGAAAAATGCTTTTGAAAATGCCTCCAGTGAAAAATTTCCCTGACTGTCGGTGAATGCCGTAAAGCCAATCATCACAATAGGTATCATTGTAAAAATTACCATCCAGATGATGTAGGGAATAGAGGGCTTGCGTGATTTCATTTATCAGCCCTCCTTTACTTCGTTAACAACCTCAAAAGCTGCCTTTGAGAAGTCAAATGAGAGTGGAACATAGGTTGCAACCTGCTCATCGGTGTCACTGAGCATAAGCCACTTGCGTTCGTCGGATTCAAGAATAATTTCATTGTGTTCGCCTTTGTATATAACAGACTCGATGTACAAATCCTTAAGATCGCCAACACCGTCGCCCGCAAGTGAAAGTGCATCAGGCGGAAGAGTGATTTTAAGTTTGGTGCCATCTGCAAAGAATTTGTCCTTAACAGTAATTGTTGTGCCCTCAAGCTCAAACTCAAAGTAATTTTCAGCTTCATTTGAATAGCTGACCTCAGCTTCAATAACATTGTCATAGAACGGAAGCAGCTTGTTCATAATCTGAATATTAAAAGGTATAACTCTCATTCCGATTTCGCTGCCGATTTCGGCAGATTTGGTAGAATGAATAAGAATTTCACATTTGCCGCACTTTACGCTCATTTCGTAGTGAACGCCCTTGAATGTTGATTTTTCAACAATGCCTGTGAGTTGACCGTTCTCGGGAGAGGTGATTTCTATGTCTTCGGGACGAATGACAACGTCAACGGGAGTGTTTTTGCCAAACCCTTTATCGACACATTCAAGCTCCTTGCCAAGAATTTTAATTCGGCAGTCATCAATCATAGTGCCGTTAAGAATATTTGCCTCGCCGATAAAGTCGGCAACAAAAGCGTTAACAGGCTCGTTATAAATATCCTCAGGAGTGCCCTCTTGTTCAATCACGCCGTTGTTCATAACTATTACACGGTCGCTCATAGTGAGAGCTTCTTCCTGATCGTGAGTTACATATATAAACGTTTTCTGCGTTTTCTGCTGAATTTCCTTTAATTCAAGCTGCATACTTTTTCTAAGCTTTAGGTCAAGTGCACCAAGCGGCTCGTCAAGCAGAATAATCGGCGGATCACACACAAGCGCCCGTGCAATCGCAACGCGCTGCTGCTGACCGCCCGAAAGCTTTGATATCGGACGTTTTTCATATCCCTTAAGGTCAACTGTTGCAAGCATATGGGATACTTTCTTTTTTATTTCGTTTTTTGGAAGTTTTTTGAGTTTAAGTCCAAATGCAACATTTTCGTATACGTTAAGATGCGGGAACAGTGAATACTTTTGAAAAACGGTGTTCACATTCCTTTTGTTTGGCGGAGTGCCGTTGATGCGTTTGCCGTCAAACAAAATGTCGCCGCTTTCAGGCTCAACAAAGCCGCCAATGATTCTCAAGGTGGTTGTTTTACCACAGCCGCTCGGACCCAGAATCGTAACAAATTCTTTTTCGTGAATGTCGAGATTGATGTGATTTAAAATAACCTCTCCGTCAAATCGGATAAAAATATCCTTGAGTGAAACAATCGTTTTTTTAGCTGTCTGTTCCATCTATGCACCCCTGTTCTGAATTGTATATTTATTTTAAAAAAGACAAGTAAGAGGGCGAACTGTGTAACACCGCAATAGTATGCAGGCGAACACAGTTCGCCCTCACAAAGCTAATTGTAAAGACATAACCGTATTGCTTCTGTGCTGCTCCTGTCAGCAAGCAAGCAAATCAATAAAATTATATTCTAATCTTGACGAAAAGTCAATTATTATTCTGCATTTTTCAAAGAATAGTTTGATTGTTTTCTACCATAATTTGGCGCTTGACGGACAATAATTCTAAATATGAAAATTCCAGTATAATTTGCACAAAAATATAACTGTGAATTTGTAACATAAAATATATACTTTTGCCACTCTGTTTGATATAATAATAATGAAAATCTATGAAAGGATGTTTTTCTATGAAAAAACTGAGAAAAATTGCAAGTCTTGTTATTGCGGCAACCTTGCTTTCTTCATCAATGGCAACTACTTTGTCTGTAAGTGCTGCTCAGGTAAGTGCTCCGCAGTCAAGTGTTGCAGCTGCTTCTGATTATCAGTTGGCAGACAGCGTTGATAAGGGTGTAATTTTGCATGCTTTTAACTGGTCTTACAATTCAATCAAAGAAAATCTGCCGGCAATCGCTGCAGCAGGCTACACAACTGTTCAGACTTCTCCTGTTCAACAGCCAAAAGACTTTGGCAGTTCAAAAGACGTAACAGGTCAGTGGTGGAAGCTTTATCAGCCTGTCAGTATGCAGATTGCGCAGAAAACATGGCTTGGTACAAAGGAAGAGCTTAAATCACTTTGTGCTGAAGCTGACAAGTACGGTGTTAAGATTATTTGTGACATCGTATCAAACCATCTCGGCAATGAGTTGGAAACAGACCCTAACTCTCTGAGTACGCAGATTCAGACATATCAGCCTGATTTCTACAATAACAAGAGTACATATTTCCATTCCTATACAGGAAATGCAAGCGATGGCTCTGTTCAGGCTGTTGTTCATGGTCATGTATCAGCCTGCCCGGATCTTAACACAGGTAACAGCAATGTTCAAAATGCTGTAGTATCACTTCTTAAGGATTGTATTGACTGCGGCGTTGACGGTTTCCGTTTTGACGCAGCAAAGCATATTGAAACACCGGACGACGGTTCATATGCTTCAAGTTATTGGTCAACAATTTCAAGCCAGGCAGGTAGTTATTACAAGCAAAAGACAGGTAAGGATCTTTTCATCTACGGTGAAATTCTTAATACCTGCGGTGCCGGCAGAAAGTACAGTTCATATACAAAGTACATCAATGTTACTGATAACAGAACAGGTGACGCCGTGCTTAAGGCTGTAAACGACGGCAACGCTTCAACAGCTGCAAATGCAAACTACAAATCAGGCTGTCAGGCTTCTGATGTTGTATTGTGGGCAGAATCACACGATACTTTTGAGGGTGAGTCAGGCTCAGCAGGTCTTTCTAACACATCTAAGGTATCTGATGATAAGATTACAAAGGCTTGGGCAATCGTAGCAGCAAGAAAAGATTCGACAGCGCTTTTCTTTGCACGTCCGGGCTCAGCTCTTATGGGTGAGGCTGCAACTAACATCACATACAAGAGCACAGCAGTTGCAGAAGTTAACAAGTTCCATAACCTCTTTGCAGGTCAGTCAGAAAAGCTCGGTTCATCAGGCAGCATTGCTTATGTTGCAAGAGGTAACAGCGGTATCGTGCTTTCTAACTGCACAGGCTCAGGTTCTTCTGTAAACATTGCAGGCACAGGTCTTGCAAACGGTACTTACACAGACACAATTACAGGCAACAAGTTCACAGTATCAAACGGTACGCTTTCCGGTTCAATCGGCAGCACAGGCGTTGCTGTTGTTTACAACGGTACAACAACTCCTCGCAATACTTGCTCAGTTGAAAGCGGCGAATTTTCTGATGATACAATGACAGTATCACTTGGTCTTGAAAATGCAACATCGGGTACATATTGCCTTGATAATTCATCACCTGTTGCTTATACAGGAAAAACAACAATCCGCATAGGTTCTGACTATAATTACGGTGATACTATCAACCTTACTCTTACTGCTACTGACGGTTCTAAGACAACAACTGCAACCTATAAGTACACTAAGAAAGAGTCTGCATCATCAGGTGTCTATGTATGGCTTAATCCTGCAAGAAAGACTACTTGGACAGCTCCGTACACTGTTTATATCTATGACGAGGATACTAATCCGTCAATGACATATTCAATTTCAGGCTGGCCGGGAATTCAGATGACAAAGGACAGCAAGACAGGCTACTACTATTATGAAGTTCCTTCAAAGACTTGCATTGGCAAGGATGCTGACGGTAATGAAAGCGAAGTAAGCTTTGACCTTGCTCATTCTCCAAACACATATGTTATTTTTGTAGACTCAGCAGGTCACCAGTATCCGGGTGCAAATGCAAGAACAAAGATTAAGCTTGAAGGTTCATCAAAGATTTATGCTGACACTGCTTCCAATTCTTGGGGTAACACAACTTTGACTCCTTCAGCTCAGACTCCTGTTGAAGCAACTAATGTAACAAAGGGTACAGTAGCTACAGAGGCAACGACAAAGCCAACAGAGGCGACAACAAAGCCAACAGAGGCAACGACAAAGCCAACTGTTCCGACGACAAAGCCAACTGTTCCGACGACAAAACCAACTGACCCAACAACACCTACTGTTGTTAATGGAATATATGGTGATGTTAATGGAGACGGCTATGTAACTATTGTTGACGCAACCATTATTCAGAAGCATGTTTCTGAGATAGAAATGATTCCAAATCAATACCTCGTGCTTGCTGATGTTAACAATGACGGTATAATTTCTGAAATAGACGCTACATACATTCAAAAGTATTATGCTGAGCTTGACGGTACAGCTCTTGTCGGCAAACCATATATTGATGTTGATCCGACAGTTGCAACAACAGAACCAACTGTTCCGACAACTAAGCCAACAGAACCGCCAACTGAGCCAACACAGCCATTACCGAGTGACACTTACACACTTTACTTTAAGACTACACTTGGTTGGATGACTTCTGACGGTGTATCACTCTTTGCTTATGATTTGAGTACAGGCGACAGCTACTTATTTGAGAAGGACGACAGCGCTTATCCAAATGTTTATACAGTAGAAGTTCCTGAGAGTGTTTCTAATGTAAGCGCTTATCGTTCACTTAGCGAAGTTGATGAAACTCCTGTTGCAAGCGAAACAGGTCCTGTTTACAACTGCTGGAATGCAAAGGTAAATCCAAAAAACAACTGTATCACACTTTCTGCTGATGAAATTGTTTCTGTTGGACCTTACGTTGAAGAGCAGGCTCCTGAATTTGAGCTTGACAGAGTATATTTTGACAACTCAAAGGCTAAATGGTCTGATGTCTATATTTATGGTTGGGCAGAAAGCGGACTTGGTAACGTTGCTGCTCATATGACACAGATTCCAGGTACAAATGTTTGGTACTATGATTTTGACACACCACTTCTTCCGGGTTCAAAGTGTTTCCTCTTTAAGGACACTGAAACAACTTGGAAAAATCAAACTGTAGACATTTTAATTGTTGACGGTAAGAACTGCTATACTGCAAATGCAGGCAGTAAGACCGGCGGCACATGGTCAGTATACAACGGCAGTGACCCCCAATCCGGGGCCACTGCCAACAAACCCAAATCCGTCAGGCGAAGATTATTATCTTTTCGGTTACATCAACGGCGCTGATTATGCAGACGGTGATGATTATGCAAACCTCGGCGACTACAAATTCGTAAACGGTACAGTAACAGTAACATTTGACCAGGTAAGCTATGTTGGCGTAAAGACAGCATCAGGCAAATGGTATATGACAGACGGCTGGGCAGGCGAAGTAGACGAGGTAACACTTCTTAACACAGCAAACCT
>DKXL01000014.1 GCA_002493005.1 Ruminococcaceae bacterium UBA7127 | reverse complement strand
CTGCTTGTAAGGCAGATGCTCTCCCAGCTGAGCTATGCTCCCACATGCCTTTATCGCTCTGGATTTTTGCTGTATCTCTCGGCGACGGTTATTATAATACATCATCTCGGGGCAAATGTCAACACTTTTTTAAAAAATTTTTCAATTTTTTTCTTGTACTAACGACAGCTGTTGATTACTGCTTAATTTACAGAGTTTTTCTCCTGTATAATTTTTTCAAGGTCGGCTTTGGTAAATATGTACTTCTTATTACAGAAATGACAATTAGCAATCGCCACACCTTTTTCATCAGCCATTGACCTAATGTCATCATCACTCATAGTAAAGAAAAACCTCTCGAGCTTTCCCCTTGAACAGTTGCAAACATAATTAACCGGGGTTTCATCAAGCACCTCAACCTCAAAGCCGTCAAGCGCAGTTTTGCATATGTCAAGGATACTCATTCCCTTGGCAAGCATTGTGGTAACAGGCTCCAGTTTTTCGATGTTCTTTTCGAGCTTTTCGATAGTATCGTCAAATGCGCCGGGAAGCAGCTGAATAAGCAATCCTCCTGCCAAAAGCACCTCTCCGTCTTCTTTGTCAATAAGCACACCGAGTGCACAAACAGTTGGAATCTGCTCGCTCGTTGCATAATAGCTTGTGATATCCTCGGCAATTTCACCACTGACAAGCTCAATTTGTCCGATATACGGCTCGCCTGTGCCGTAATCACGCATTACATTGAGCACGCCGTTTTTGCCCACCGCCTTGGCAACATTAATTTTTCCGTTTGGGTAATATTCGGTCGGACAATCGCTGTTGCCCACATAGCCTCTCACATTTCCGCTGCTGTCGCCAACCGTTATAACGGGGCCAAGCTCGCCGTCACCCATTATCCGCAGATTAATTGTTGCATCCTTTTGTTTGAGCATCGAGCCCATAATTGATGTTGCACACAAAAGTCTACCCAATGCCGCAGTTGCACTGCGTGAAAGACGGTGAAGCTTTTTGGCGGTAAAAACTATATCCGACGCATCAATAGCCGCCGCCATTATTGCGCCGTCCGATGTTATACAGCGAATTATTTTATCCATAATTTTCTATGTCCTTTCAGCACTCTCTATTTCTTGATTTTTTCATTCTTGCAACATAAACTACTCTTTGTTCGTCCTCCGACGGCTTTTCAAACGACAAGTCGCCATATGTTGCCTCAATCTCAAAGCCGGCAGACTCAAGCATTGATTTTATTTGCTCGTCTGAATACGCACGCTCACAAAAGCTCTCCTCTGAACGGTAATATACTCCGTTATCCTCCTCAAAGAAGTCAAGCTCAATATCCACAATGTCATTTTCACCAAGGCTGTTTTGCCACACGCAAAAAACATTGTCGTTTTCGTATACGAACACATTATCGGCAAGCACCTTTCTGTGCTTATACACCGTGTTTACATCAAACACAAACAAGCCGTTGTTATCCATAAACAAACCGACTTTGTCAAATGTTTTTGCGACGTCGTCAATATCAGTCATATGATTGATGCTGTCAAGAGTACAAATACAGGTGTTTATTGTGCCGTACAAATCGAGATTTTGCATTTTTTGATGCAGATACATTATATTAAGCCCTTGTTCCGCTGATTTTTGCATAGCCTCACTGAGCATTTCTGTGCTTGCATCAACGCCGAACACGTCTACGCCCTGCTCTGCAAGCAAACGCGTGAGTGTGCCTGTACCGCAAGCTAAATCAAGCGTTATTCCCATTTGGTGATTATGTCGCTTTGCAAGATCAAGCAGATAGCGACATCTGTCCTCGTAGCCGGCATCACTCATAAGGCTGTCATAGTATCCGGCAAATGAAATATAGCTTGACATCACTCTGCATCCTCGTTCTTTAGCTTATCGAGTACAAGTGAGTAGCCGTATGTATCGTTGTCAAACAAAGACCGTTTTACCCTGCTGATAGTGGCAGTTGAAGCACCTGTTTCTTTGACAATCTCAGTATATACCTTTTTTTCGGTGAGCATTTTTGCAACAACAAGGCGCTGTGACATAGCCTTAAGCTCGGCGCTTGTACACAAATCCTCAAAAAATCGGTAACAATCCTCCTCGTTATCAAGAGAAAGAATGGCTTTAAACAAAAAATCTGTTGCACTGTTTTTTAGTTTTGAATTCAAAACAACCGTCTCCTTGCATTATATTTCTGTAGTATTTTCATATGCTAAAATTTTAACACACAAAAGCGCAAAAGTAAACAATTTAATTTACTTTGCGTAATTCTCTGCCAAAAGTAATAAAATATTACTGTTCTGTGTATTCTATAGTATTCTGAACATTAAAGCCAATCTTTTTGAAAATGGCAGCAGATAAAATAAACTGCTGCCACTGAACTATTTAATTTTTCAAATACATATATGCCTATATATTCTTCTTAATTGTATCGAGTGCGCCCTTTTCAATACGGCTGACCTGAGCCTGTGAAATGCCGATTTCGGTTGCAACCTCCATTTGGGTTTTGCCTTGAAAAAAACGAAGTGATAAAATTCGCTTTTCTCTGTCGGAAAGATTTGAAATTGCCTCCTTGACTGCAATTTCCTCAAGCCAGGTTGAATCATCGTTGTTGTCGCCGATTTGATCCATCACATAAATTGTATCGTTTCCATCCGAAAATACAGGTTCATACAGCGACACCGGTTCTACGATTGCCTCAAGTGCAAGCACTACGGTTTCTTTGGGTACTTCCATAATCTTGGCGATTTCTTCAACGGTGGGTTCACGATTGTTTTTGCTTGTAAGCTGCTCCTTTATCTGCATTGCTCTGTAAGCCGTATCTCTCATTGAGCGTGAAACTCTCACCGAATTATTGTCGCGCAGGTAGCGGCGTATTTCTCCGATAATCATAGGCACTCCATATGTGCTGAATCTCACGTCAAGACTTGCATCAAAATTATCAATAGCTTTGATAAGCCCGATAACACCCACCTGAAAAAGGTCATCGGGATTTTCTCCCCTGTTTGTAAATCGCTGAATGACAGACAGCACAAGCCTTAAATTGCCGTTTATCATCTTGTCTCTTGCTGTTTTGCGCTGAGCAGGAGTTCCGTTTTTTATCGTCTGCAAAAGCTCTCTTTTCTCGCTTTCTTTGAGCAGTTTTAGCTGAGAAGTGTTTACTCCGCATATTTCAACTTTTCCGTATTGCAATACATTACCCCCAACAGTTGTTTTACAATATTATTGCCGAGGGACAAAAGATTAATTCAAACGCAAACTAACATTTTAACAGACCTTTTTTAGACATTATCCTACAAAGCGCAAAAATAATGTTGACATCGGTATAAAAATGTATTAATATATAAGTGTACTAATGTAATTAATACAAATTATTTTCATCAAAGGAGGTATCGTATGTTTCAGTTAGATTTGGCATCACGCGTGCCGATTTATGAGCAGTTGTACAACAACGTAATCAAGCTTGCTTCTGCCGGAGTAATCCATCCTTATGATAAGCTCCCTCCTGTGAGAACGCTTGCGAGTCAGCTTGGCGTAAATCCCAACACAGTTGCCAAAGCATACCGCACTCTTGAAGCTGACGGATACATTTCTTCAACAGTCGGCAGGGGAACATTTCTTACCGACAAACTTTCCTCTGACTCCGCTCACAAAATAATGGCTGTCGAACAGTTTAAAGAAGCTGCAAAAAACGCATTTTTGTTTGGTGCCGACAAAGTGGAGTTACTTCAAATTATTGATACGACCTTTGAAGGAGGCGATACTAATGATTGAAATCACAAACCTGAGCAAAAAATTTGACAAGATTGCTGCGATTGACAATATATCCCTTAATATAGACAAAGGCTCTGTAGTAGGGCTTGTTGGCAGCAACGGAAGCGGAAAATCAACTCTGCTCAGAGTTTTGTCAGGTGTTTATGAACCAAACGGCGGCACCGTGACGATTGACGGGAGCGTTTTGTCCGACAATCCAAAGGCAAAGGGCGATTGTTACTTTATTCCTGACTTTCCGTTTTTCTACAACAACAGTACCATAGATAACATTGCGTTTTTATACCGCAACCTCTATCCAAACTGGAGCGAAGAGGCTTTTAACAGGTATTGCACAATCTTTCCTATTCAAAGAAAAGCAAGAATAATAAATATGTCAAAGGGTATGCAACGTCAGGCTGCATTAATTCTTGCGCTTTCAACCTGTCCAAAATATTTGTTCCTTGACGAAATTTTTGACGGTCTTGACCCTGTTGTGCGACAAATGTTAAAGCGAATTTTAATAGAACACGTAGCCAAAAATGAAATGACTGTTGTAATAGCATCTCACAATCTTCGCGAACTTGAGGATTTGTGTGACAGAATCTGCCTTATGCACAGAGGCAAGATTTTGCTTGAACGTGAAATTGATGATTTGCGAATGGGACTTCGCAAGGTTCAGGTGGCATTCAACGAGCCTCCTCTTGACCCGAATCCATTCAGAGAAATCAACACTATAAACGTGTGGCGCAACGGCAACATATTTAATATAACCATACGAGGAACCGAGGAGGAATTTATGCCAAAATTAAATGCGCTTAATCCCGTTTATATTTCGGCAATGCCACTCACCCTTGAAGAAATATTTATAAGTGAAATGGAGGCTGCGGGCTATGACATCAACAGTATCGTTTAAAGACAAGCTAAAGCACGCTTTTTCGCTGTTTAAGTGGGATTTAAAGGCATGTACAGGCACGCTGACCGTATTTAGCATACTTGCCGCAGTGTTTACAACAATAATTCTGACGATGTGCCTTGTACTGGGAAGCTCCATAAGTAATGCTTTTGTTGAAACATCTAACAGCACTAACATATCAAAAAACGATGTTTTCGGCGGTTCAATTCAGACTTTCCAGATGTTGTCGGTTTATGTGCTGTATTTTATGACCACAATATTTACAATTTTCTATACAATCAAGGTTTTTTCTTATTTGCACAACAAGCGCAAGGCTGACTTGTACGGCTCACTCCCGATTAGCCGAACTACTCTTTATCTTACCAAGGCAGCTTCTGCTTATATTTTCTCGATTATCCCCACATTATTCTTTATGGGAATTATTTCTATAATTTCTATCTGCTGCGGTCAGCCGCTGATAAGCGAGGTAACGCAGGTATATACCAAAATTATTATGGGCGCATTTGCCTGCATTTCGGCTTACGGACTGATTTCTATTTGCTGCGGCACAACCTTTAATGCCGTTATTATGTTTATAACCGTTTGCATTGCATATCCGCTGTCCGCAATGTTTGTAAAGGGTGTAATCGGCGGATTCTTTGTTGGCTCTTACTTTGAAATATCCTCAAATCATTTCATTATGAATGCACTCAATCCGCTTGCCGCGTATGACGGAATAAATGTTATTTACTGGATAATTTTCTCTGTTATCTGCCTTGTGGCTTCAGCATTCCTAATCAAAAAAAGGCGTGCAGAGCGTGCCCAATCATCATTTGCATACTATCTGCCGTGCCATATTGTAAAAGTGCTTGTTGCATTTCTTGTAGGAATGTTTTTGGGAGTTTTGTTTGGCTCAATCAACACCTTTAACAATGCCTTTTGGGGATTTGTGTTTGGCTTTATCTTGGGAAGCATTCCTGCATTTATCATTGCTCATCTTATTTTTTATAAGGGCTTTACCAAGATTATTAAAACCTCGGTTGCACTTGGCGGTCTTATCGTGGTAGTTGTTGCAGGTATGGCTTTATGCAACTATGATGTATTTGGCTACAACAATTTTGTTCCCGACATAAATAATGTTGAGAGTGCCGGATTTTACTGTCGTGAGCAAACATACTTAAATGAGCTTAAAGGCTTTAAAAAACTTTCTCGTGATATGGCTGACGATTTTTCAGATGACACGCTGAAAGGACAAATCATTGATCTCCACGCCAAAAGACTTGACACGCTGGATGTGGAGTCACAGCAAAAATTTATCGGTGTTTGGACACATATGATTACAACATCTATGGATGAGTTGAATATCAACTTCCCTGAGGAAATATATTCATACAGAATGAAAAACGGTTCTGTAGTCACCAGAGTGTATACATATGACACCTTTGCAATGAGTGAACTATACATTTACGAAAACCCATATACCGATATTGTTACAAACAAAAAATACGTTGAAAAATACAGTGCTGTCACAAGTGCCGATAAAGAAAACATAAAAGAATTTTCTGTTTTGGGATATTCAAAAGATAAAAAGCCCGTATACAATACAATTATTTCCGGTTCATCCGATTATGATACAACTTATTATGACGAAAGCAATGATAATAAGATTAGCAAAGAACAGTATGAAGCGTGCGAAAAAATAAAAGCTGCAATCACAAAAGATATCAAAAATTGTAATGAAGAGGAATTTGAAAAATTCATCTGCTATCAAAGGGACTTAAATTTCTATAGTATCTCGTATGATGAAAACAGCGAACTGACAGACCTGAGCGCTGCACAGGATATGTATGACGGTATTGTGTGTCAGATTGATTTTTCAGCAAAAACAAATTATTCTCCGAGCACAAACTCACTACTTTCATCAGTACAATCAATTATTGCAGATTCGCTCCCGGGAACATATGAAACGTATATGATACCAAAGAGCTTTACAAACACAATACGCACATTGCAGGAGCTTGACATTCTCAACAAAGATATGACAAGCAATGATGATTGCGAATATACTGAAGTCTTCTACAGATATTACTATTAATACAATAGTTTTATTTATCGGCGGTATGACGTCTAAGCGATTCGGGCAGACAGGGTTATATTCAAACCCTGCCTGCCCGATTTTTGTAATGATAAGGATTTAGCCGTTATCAAACTATAAAATTTGTAACAAATTAATTAAATTTTCAAAATTTATTTACTTTTCTTATTCAGTATGTTAAAATTATTTATAGTTATTATTCTTGCAGATACTGTTGCATTAATATAAATTTAGTTTTTAATCGTTTCAGACAATCAGAAACGATAATATATTTTTTTGAGGTGGCTCATTATGAAAGTTTTTAACTGTATTCTCGGAGTATTTGCTATTTTAGGAGCAATATACTGCATTTGCTTCCCCGGCGTAACATTTTTGAACACCGGCTGGATAATCACCGTGTTGCTCGGCGCATGGGGCTTTTGCGCAATTTTTGATTATTTTTCAAATTCAAACGAAGCAGAAAAATCAAAATCAAGAGCAGGTATGGGAACACTCGGACTAATTGCCGGCATTGCGGCAGCAGTAATATCTGTTTTGTCGATATTCTCTGTCGTTCCATTGGCAATTATCGACACAATAATGCTTTATCTGTTTGCCGGCTGGTTTATCATAAGCGGCGTTATGTCAATTTCCGGCGCATTCAGAGTAAAGAAAACCACAAGCTCCAAATCATGGGTGCTGACGCTTATACTTGGTATCCTTGTTTTGCTTGCGGGTATCTACGGCTGTTTTCACCCGCTTCTTATGGCAAGAACTGAGGGTCTGCTCATAGGCATCTATCTTATGACCTATGGCATAAGACTTATTTGCTCGCCATTTGAAAAATATTAATCATAGTTAGTAGAGGAAAGCGTATGAAAAGCGTTATGAAAGAACTCCTCGGGTACAAAAAAGAGCTTGTGCTGATTGTGCTGACAGTTATCGGTACAACTATGTGCACGCTGGGCTTACCGTCACTGCTCACGAGGCTGATTGACGAAGCTATTCCCGAGAAGAACCTTCCGCTTGTTTTTGAGGTAGGCGGAATTATGCTACTGCTTGTTGTTGTTGGCATCCTGTGCGGTATTGCAACCAGCCGCATATCGTCAACTGTATCAATGGGCGTCGGCAAAAACCTGAGAAGTAAAGTATTTACAAAGGTTCAGCATTTTTCTCAAACTGAAATAGACAGGTTTTCAACCTCATCACTTATTACCCGCACAAACAATGACATTACTCAGGTACAGGTGTTTTTAAACCAGTGTCTGAGAATTGCAGTACAGGCACCGATTATGTGCATCTGCGGAATTATCCTTGCTATTTCAAGCAGCCCAAAGCTATCATCGGTGCTTATCATTTCTATTCCGATTATGGCTATTGTCCTTGTTATGATTGGCAAAGTTGCCGTTCCGCTCTCAACAAAAATCCAGCTTAAAATTGACAGAATTAATCTTGTTATGCGTGAAAAGCTTACAGGTGTTCGTGTTATCAGAGCATTTGGCACAACAGAATTTGAGAGCAAACGTTTTGAGGCAATCAACAGAGATTATCAAAAAACCAACAAAAAAATGCAGAGAACAACCAACTCGGTTCTTCCAATCCTCACACTGATTTTGTCATTTACCGCCGCAATGGTAATGCTTATGGCTGCAAATCAGGTTGCAAACAAGGGTATGGATTACACTATCGGCGAGGTTATGGCTATCATTCAGTATATTATGCAGATTATGATGGCTGTAATTATGCTGACGCTTGTGTTCATTATGCTTCCGCGTGCCGCAACTGCTGCAAAAAGAGCTGAGGAGGTTCTTAATACCGAGCCTGTTATCAAGAACAAAGAGGTTACAAAAGACAACTCTGACAAAAAGGGATACCTTACATTCAAAAATGTTTCATTTACGTATGACGGCGCAGATGTGCCTGCAATAAAGAACTTATCATTTGAAGCAAAGCCCGGAGAAACTACTGCAATTATCGGCGGTACGGGTATGGGCAAGTCAACTATCGTAAACCTTATTCCCCGACTGTATGATGTTACCGAGGGTCAAATTCTTGTTGATGGAATTGATGTTCGTGATTACGACACCAAGGTGCTTCGTCAGAAAATCGGCTTTGTGCCGCAAAAGGCAGTGCTTTTCTCGGGTACAATAGACTCAAACATTGCATTTGGCGATGCAAATGCTGACGAGGACAGAATTGAAGAGGCTGTAAAGATTGCCCAGTCGTATGACTTTGTTATGAAAAAGGAGGAGGGTTTTGACTCTCCGATTTCTCAGGGCGGCACAAATGTGTCGGGCGGTCAGCGCCAGCGCCTTGCCATTGCACGAGCAATAGTGCGCAAGCCTGAAATATATGTGTTTGATGACAGCTTCTCGGCTCTTGACTTCAAGACCGACAAATTACTGCGTCAGGCTCTTTCAAAAGAAACCGACAATGCAACCGTTGTAATTGTAGCACAGCGCATAAGCACAATTATGGAGGCAGACAGAATTATTGTTGTCGAAAACGGTGAAGTCGCAGGTATCGGCACGCACAGTGAATTACTTAATAACTGTGATGTTTACAAGGAAATTGTAAATTCTCAGATGAGTAAGGAGGATATGCAACGATGAGCAAAAAACACAAATCCTCCGGCAAGGGCGTTTACAAAAGACTTTTCTCATACTTTAAGCCATACAAAGGCAGACTGATATTTGCAATCTTATTTGTATTGCTTTCAACCGTATGCTACTCGCTTGCGCCACTGTTTATGGGTAACGCCACAAACTCACTTGCAATTATCTTTACAGGCGGCAACGGCGGTGAAGCAGTAAAAAGCTTTATTATGTTTTTGGCACTTATGGGCTGTGCATATCTGATGAACGCAGTGCTCTCATACATTGCAACATGGCTTATTGTCGGCGTAACGGAAAACACAATATTTGACCTGAGAAAAAGTATTGATGCAAAGCTGTCAAGGCTTCCTCTCAACTACTATGACACAAACTCCTACGGCGACATTCTAAGTCGTGTTACAAACGACGTAGATACTGTTTCATCGTCGCTCCAGCAGAGTATTTATCAGGTTTTAAATGCGATTTTTACAATCGTAATTATTATGTCGATTATGTTCAGCATCAGCGGCATCCTCACGGTTATAGGACTGGCGGTTGTTCCTGTTGCGCTGTATATCGCATCTAAAATTGCAGGCAAATCACAAAAAGAATTCAACAAACAACAAGAAAAAACCGGCAATCTCAACGGTTATGTTGAAGAATATTACAGCGGTCACAACGTCGTTACTGTATTTGGCAAGGAAGAAGATGTTATTGACGAATTTGAGCAGACGAACGATGAACTCTTTGAAGCTTCGCAAAAAGGACAATTCCTTGCAGGTACGCTCACACCGATTATGCAGAATATGACGAACCTCGGCTATGCACTTGTCAGCATTGCAGGCGCATTTATGGCGATTGCAGGCGGACTTTCAATCGGTATGATTCAGTCATTCACTCAGTATCTAAGACAATTTTCGCAGCCGCTCACACAAGTTATGCAGATTACAAACATTATTCAGGCAACAGGCTCTGCCGCCGCCAGAATTTTTGAATTTTTGGATGAAGAGGAAGAGGTTAAGGACACCGAAAATCCGCAATTTCCGTCTACACTCAAGGGCGCAGTTGATTTTGACCACATCAAGTTCGGTTACCTTCCTCACCAAACTCTCATTCACGATTTGTACATCACCATAGGAGCAGGCGAAAAAACTGCTATTGTAGGGCCGACAGGCGCAGGCAAAACCACTCTGGTAAACCTTATTATGAGGTTCTACGACGTAAAAGGCGGCTCAATTAAAATTGACGGAATTGATATTCGTGATATGGAGCGCAGCAGACTCAGAGAAATCTTTGGTATGGTGCTTCAGGATACGTGGCTTTATAACGGCACAATCCGAGAGAACATCCGCTACGGCAAGCTTGACGCAACCGACGAAGAGGTTGAGGCTGCCGCAAAAAAGGCAAGAGCAGACGCATTTATCAAAACTCTGCCGGGCGGCTATGACTTTGTACTTCAGGAGGGCGCAAGCAACATTGCTCAGGGTCAACGCCAGTTGATTACCATTGCAAGAGCAATGCTCAACAATCCGCCGATTCTCATTCTTGACGAGGCGACCTCCTCGGTCGACACACGAACCGAAGTGCTGATTCAAGAAGCAATGGCGGCAATGATGAAGGGCAAAACCTCATTTGTTATAGCGCATAGATTATCTACAATTAAGGATTCCGATAATATTCTGTATATGCAGGACGGCGACATCCTTGAGGTGGGCAATCACGAAACGCTTATGGCAAAGAACGGCTTGTATGCAAAGCTTTATAACAGTCAGTTTGCCGACAGCAACGAGTAAGTTTTTCTTTACTATTTTGGCGATTGGACTTTGCTCTATCCCCCACATAAAAAATCGGAACTGTGAAGAAATGAAGTATTTTTGCTTCATTCTCTGCAGTTCCTTTTATTTTTCTAAAATAACCGAAAAAGTGTCGGTACAATCAATCAGACTGCTCAATTTTTGAGCGGCGCCATACCGCATTATTTTGCAAACTGTACCTATTATATTTTTAAAAATTGGATATTTTTCAATGTACAGTTGCGTGCTATAATTCGAATATGTTAAACTGTACTTAAAATTCTTTTAAAATACAGAAAATCATCATATACAATACGGAGTAAAAAATGATAAAAAAAGCTGCTGTAATCAATGACCTTTCAGGGTTTGGCAAGTGCTCGCTTGCCGCGTCTATCGCCATATTGTCGGTAATGGGTGTTCAGCCCTGCGCTTTGCCAACTGCTGTGTTATCGAATCAAACGGGCTACAAAAACTACTATTCATACGATTTTTCAAAGCATATGCACAACTTTGCCGATATATGGGAGCAAAACAAAGCAGAATTTGACGGAATATACTCAGGCTATGTTGCAAACGCATCACAAATTGACTTTATATCCGACTTTATCAGCCGATTTAAAAAACCTCACACTAAGGTGCTGATTGACCCTGTTATGGGGGATGACGGCAAGAGGTACGCCGCATACAATGACGAAACCTGTCAAAAAATGTGCGAGCTAATCAAAAAGGCTGACATTATCACCCCCAATCTGACTGAGCTGTGCATCATTGCAAATCAGGATTATGAGGAGCTTACAAGAAAATCAAACGATAATAATTACCTTGGAATCATTGCAGAACTTGCGCTGAAAACTGCCGAAAAAATCGGCGCAAAGGTGATTGTTACAGGAATAAAAATGCAAGATGAAGCTGTTAATCATTCGTGTAAACATAATGATAACAATAACGTTTGTTTGCCTGAGCACTTTAAGACCGTACCTCTGACAGTTCCAAAGGAGCAGTACATTTACAGCGGTGTTTTCTCAAGCAACAACTGCTATTTTACAAGGTCAAAGCAACTCGGGGGCAGTTTTTCGGGAACAGGAGATATATTCTCATCAATAGTTTTCGCCTCGGTACTTAATGATATTGATGTAAAAACAGCCGTAAATAATGCCGCAAAATTTATTGAAAAAGCAGTTGCCGACACGATTAAGTCTGACTACGACCGCAATGACGGCATTAATTTTGAAAAATACCTTTACACCCTTGCACAGCAAGGCACTGAATAAGGAGAGATATAGATGAATAACAAAATCTGTATGCAAAAGTCAAGCAAATCAGCTTCAAACGTAAAATTGATTGCATTTACAGCGATGTTTGCCGCACTTGTGACGGTCGCAACAGCATTTATCAAGATTCCAACAGCGCTCGGCTATCAGCATCCCGGCGATTCTATGGTATATCTTGCCGCCTGTGTTTTGCCCGGCCCCTACGGAATTATTGCGTCGGGAATCGGCGGCGCACTTGCAGATCTTTTGTCGGGATATGCTTATTGGGCTCTGCCCACGTTTATCATAAAATGCCTTAACGCAGTTCCGTTTGTACTGTGCCGAATGATTATTAAAAAGCGGCGTGAAAGCGATTTTAACACACACAGGCAATACGAAAGCGATAGCAAAATTATTAACATTCCTACTCTTGTAATGCTCATTCCAACCACCGCGGTTACAGTTTTCGGTTATTTTTTTGCAAATGCACTTTTATACAGCTGGTCTGCCGCAGTTGCCGAGCTCGTTACATCGTGGCTTCAGCCCGCCATTGGCGCATTGCTGTTCATTGCAATAGGAACAGCTCTTGATGCGGCAAAATTCAAGCAACGCATACTGCCGATTGTAACAAGAAAGTGAGTAAATTCTATGGCTAATCTTAACGAAGAAATAATCTATACTTACAAAGACAAGGCTTATCTTAACATCACAAACAAATGTCCCTGTGCGTGCACATTTTGTATACGCAGTCAAAAAGATGCGATAGGCAGTGCCGAGAATTTGTGGCTTAACCACAATCCGTCATTTGACGAGGTAGCCAAAGCGATTGACGACTTTGATTTTGACGGTTATGACGAGGTGATTTTCTGCGGCTACGGCGAACCCACAAATTCATTTGATGTGCTTGTCAAAACTGCAAAATATCTTAGAGAAAAAATCGGAATAAAGCTTAGAGTCAATACAAACGGACTTGGAAATCTGATTAATGACAGAGATATTACACAGGAGCTTTGCAGCAGTGTTGATGCAGTTTCAATAAGCCTTAACTGCTCAAACAAAGAGGATTATCTCAATACAGTGCGCCCGAGATTCGGCATTGAGTCATATGATGCAATGCTTGATTTTGCCAAAAAGTGCAGGGCGCTCACAGATAACGTAATGCTCTCTGTGGTTGATGTAATAGGCGAAGATGAGATTGCAAAATGTCAGAAAATTGCCGATAGTATAAATATTCCGTTGAGAGTCAGGAAATTCTCATCATAACGCTTTTATTTTATCACAAATAAATTACGGGCAGAAAGGTCGCTTAAGCAAATCCTTTCTGCCCGAATTTTTGATTAATTTTATAACTTCAATTAAAAGCACTATAGCATTAGTGCGGATATTTATTAATAAGTTCACGCAAATCATAAGGTGTTGCCTGATACACAAAGTAATTTAACCAGTTTGTGTACAGCAAGTTTGCGTTGCTGCGCCACACCATAGGCGGAGTTTTGGATGCATCATCATCAGGAAAATAATCGTAAGGAACATCAGGATTTACGCCCTTATTTTTATCTCTGAAATATTCATTTGCAAGCGTTTCACGGTCATATTCAGCGTGACCTGTCACAAACACCTGTCTTCCGTTGCGACTGCAAATAATGCTTACGCCTGCTTCCTTTGAAACTGCAAGTATTTCAAGACCCATACAGCGTTTTATCTCATCCTCACTTACGCCCGTATAGCGTGAATGAGGTATTTTAAATGTATCGTCAAAGCCTCTCATCAGCTGATGATGCGGATTTAAAACAGTATGTGTGTAAATTCCGCTGAGTTTTTTGGGCAGCAGATGCTTGTGCACCCCAAAGTGATAGTAAAGACCTGCCTGCGCACCCCAGCATATATGAAATGTGGAGTAAACATTACGCTTTGACCACTCCATAATTTGGCAAAGCTCTTCCCAGTAATCAACCTCCTCAAACTCAAGCTGTTCAACAGGTGCGCCGGTGATTATCATTCCGTCAAAGCTTTCGTTTTTCACTTGATCAAACGTCTTGTAGAAGGTTGTCAGATGATGAGGTGAGGTGTTCTTAGATGTATGAGATGCCATCTGCAAAAGCTCAATGTCAACCTGAAGCGGACTATTACCCAAAAGCCTCAAAAGCTGGGTTTCGGTTTCAATCTTTGTAGGCATCAGATTTAAAATTAAAATTTTAAGCGGACGTATATCCTGCTTAAGTGCAATCTCGTTTGGCATAACAAAAATGTTCTCAGACTCCAAAATCTTGATTGCAGGCAAATGACTCTGAACCTTGATTGGCATATTCTCACCACCTTATTTTTTAATTTCGAGCAGACAGGTTGATGTATTTTAATACAATGTTGCCCGACTGTAAATTTCGATAGTATTTATATAGTCGGGAATGATAGTTTTCTTGTTGTGCACACTATCTGCCCGACCAAAATTGATAATTGTAAATTGTACATTATATAATTAACCGCTTACAATTAATACTGCTTGCCCCAGAATACCATATGCTTTGCCGGCTTGCCACAGCACACGCAGGTGTCTGCAAGGTGCTCCTCCTCAAACGGAATGCATCTGCTCTTTACACCGCCAGTAACGTCCTTGAGCTTATCCTCGCACTCACTGTCGCCGCACCACATAGCCTTGATAAATCCGGGTTTGTTCTTAGCCGTTTCAACAAACTCATCAAAGCTTGTTGCAGTAAATGTTTTTTCCTGTGTATTTTTAAGCGCACGCTCATACATATCATTGTGGATTGTATCAAGCAGATTCTCAACAAATTCGCTGAGATTTTCAAGCGGAACAAATGCCTTTTCACGAGTGTCACGGCGAACAACAACGCACTGGTTCTTTTCTATATCCTTTGGTCCAATCTCAACTCTTACAGGCACGCCCTTCATCTCGTACTCTGCAAACTTCCAGCCCGGAGCGTGATCTGAATCGTCAAGCTTAACTCTAAACTTCTTCATAAGCTCATTCTTTAACTCGTCAGCCTTTTCAAGCACACCCTCCTTGTGCTGTGCAACAGGTATAATTGCAACCTGAATCGGAGAAATCTTAGGCGGCAAAACAAGTCCGTCGTCATCTGAATGAACCATAATAATTGCGCCTATCATTCTTGTTGAAACGCCCCACGAGGTTTGGTGCGGAAAATGAAGCTGATTGTCCTTGCCTGTGTAGGTAATGCCAAAGCTCTTGGCAAATCCGTCGCCAAAGTAGTGTGATGTACCTCCCTGAAGCGCAACACCGTTGTGCATCATAGGTTCGATAGTATAAGTAGCCTCTGCGCCTGCAAACTTTTCTTTCTCGGTCTTTTTACCGATAACGGCAGGGATAGCGAGGGTTTCTCTGTAAAAGCTCTCATAAACATGGAGCATTTTTAAGGTTTCCTCCTGAGCCTGCTCGGCGGTTTCGTGCATTGTGTGACCCTCCTGCCACAAAAACTCAGAGGTACGCAGGAACGGACGAGTTGTCTTTTCCCATCTTACAACACTGCACCACTGATTATACAGCTTTGGCAGGTCACGGTATGTATTAATAATCTTTTTGTAGTGTTCACAGAAAAGAGTTTCTGAGGTTGGACGAACACACAGGCGCTCGTTGAGTTTTTCCTGTCCGCCGACTGTTACCCACGCACATTCGGGAGCAAAGCCCTCAACGTGGTCTTTTTCCTTTTGCAAAAGGCTTTCGGGAATAAACATAGGCATATATACGTTCTCGTGACCTGTTTCTTTAAACCTGCGGTCAAGGTCAGCCTGAATGTTCTCCCAAATAGCATAACCGTACGGACGAATTACCATACAGCCCTTTACACCTGAATAATCAACAAGCTCAGCCTTTTTTACAATGTCGGTGTACCATTTAGCAAAATCCTCATCACGACTTGTAATAGCCTCTACCATTTTTTTATTATTTGCCATATCATTAACCTCCAAAAAGGATATATTACTTAATATTCCTATTATACACTATATTTAAAATTTTTCAAGTTTTTTAGGTTGGGTATATTCACCACAGTCTTTGAAACAGTAAGAAACTAAAAACATAAATGTATGCATAGCAGCACAACAGCCGAAGTGTTTTATTACTTCGGCTGTTAAATATAACGATTTAAATAGAAACCTAATAATCTACTCCCTCTTTTTTTACTACATTATCTTCCAGTTTATAATGCTCGGATACTTCTATATTATCAGCAATCCACAATGCTAAATCACCCGACGAAAGTTCTGTTTCATCGTCAAAAACTCCGCATACGGAATAGTTGTCATCACGATAGCAATTTATAGCCTTATAGGTTTTATTGATAATCACACAGGAATATTCTACTGCAATAATTTTTCCGTTTTTGCCGTTGTATTCGCTGTAAGTAAAATCGGTTGCCCATTCTTTATCTTCCCAAGATTCAGGTGCCGTAATGTCAGGTGTACTTAAACCATCAGCAAGTATATTAAAGTAATCCATAATGCTTTCCGATGTTTCAAATTTAACATCAGGGAAGCTGTCCATTACCTTACCTATGTTTATATATTCGATACTATCGTTAAGGACTTTTTCAATACCCTTGTATTTTCCTTTGAACAAATCTTCATACGCTTGTTTATATTCATCTGCAACAGGATATATGTCAGGCGTAATATAATTCGTAATATTCAAAAGGCAGGGGGATATTTCCTCATTAAATTCCGTTTTATTTACATCCGGGCTTACACAAACAAGCGAATTCTTGTCCTTTGCGTAGATATCCCAATCTAAAGGCATTTCAAATGTAAATGTTACATAATCATCCATGCTGTTTTCCGTCACCATTTTTGTTTCTACATCAGGCTTGATAATTGTATTATTCTGCTGACAGCCGAAGAGAGAAAATATCAGTCCGATAATTATCATTAATGTTAAAATTTTGTTTTTCATTTATAATTCCTCTATAAAAAATTTTAATGTTTTAATTTTGTACATTTGTTTTTAATTACATTTTTTATTTACTGTTCTACTCCATTATACTATTAGCGCCACTTATTGTAAAGTATGTAACAAAAAATCCTATCTGACTGTAATAGCCGGATAGGATTTCTTTAATGTTATTCAATTAATGGTACAGGCTTGAAACAATTTAATTGTGATATGCATTTAATAATACAAATCAGACCAAGGCTATAATATTAATTCCAATAGAAATAATCAAAATTTGTTTTTATACAGATTTTATCAATGTTTTCAACGCTTGCCTTATCAATCGTTATAAATTGATTCCAGTAACCGAGATCCTCCGTGGCATCCTCACCTTCGGCAGGCTCGCTGTGTGTAAGCTCCAAATAAAGCACATTATCCTTAACATAAGCATTGTTAAGGGTATCTTTAATTGAACCCGAATAATAGCGGTCATACATAAAGATAATCGCATTATCTTCAAAGAACTTTTCATCATACTCATCAAATGTTGCTTTAAAGGCTCTGCTGTATTCATCATAGGTCTTGAATACCGTTCTTAAATGTGAATTACAGCCATTATAAAAGTAATCATTGCTGATATCAAAATATGGTCTTATGCACTTGTCAAGCTTAAACTCTAAAGGAGTAAGCTCATCTGTTGAAAAATCCGATTTTTCCACCTCATACAACTCAT
The DNA here is from genome assembly GCA_002493005.1 of Ruminococcaceae bacterium UBA7127. Lineage (GTDB taxonomy): Bacteria > Bacillota > Clostridia > Oscillospirales > Acutalibacteraceae > Ruminococcoides. The sequence goes on along the minus strand of DKXL01000014.1, from coordinate 389 downwards.
GAGCGTATTTATAATCAAGTGAAACAAGCATTTTTTGAATATCGGTAACATCAAAAATATTTACTACACCGTCACCGTTATAGTCAGCTATGGTAAGTTCTTCTTTGGAAAATTCAGAAACTGCCGCCAGATGCTTTTGAATCTCAGTAGTATCACTGATGCTAACCTTACCATCAGCATCAACATCACCATATAAAGGCAAAGCTGTCGCACTAACTGAGATTGCAGAACTTAAGCATAAAGCCCCTATAAGCAATAAACTAACCGTTGTTTTAAAATACTTTTTCATAATGTTCACCCCTTTTTTATTTATAATAATTCCAACTTTTAATTTCAGCAAAATTAAAATACAAATCAACAATTTTTCATAAACAAAAATTATCATTACA
>DKXL01000031.1:14505-19455 GCA_002493005.1 Ruminococcaceae bacterium UBA7127 | reverse complement strand
GCCGGAAGAAATTAAAATATTCAAGGAAGAAGCGTTCAGCACATTTTCAAACGACAAGAGAAAATATCAGCAAGCCGCCGCATATATCCTTATGCTGAATACAGGCTTGAGAACAGGCGAAGTTCTCGGACTTATCAACAGTGACATTGACCTTGAAAACAGGGTTATGCATCTGAACAGAGGTGTTAAGGAAATTTCAAGGCGTGACGGAGTAACAGCAGAAAAAGGACGAGAAGTAAAAGTTGGTAAACTCAAAAGTGCTACGAGCAAGCGAGATCTTCCGCTGAACGATACAGCGATTGAAATGATACTCGACCTGAGAAATGAATTCTACTTCGGAGAAGACTCACCGCTGATACCCGATGAAAACGGCAACTTCACCCGACCGGTAAATTTTAGGAAACGCTATTACAGAATCCTTAAAGCCGCAGGCATAGAAACCAAAGGCTTGCACTCCCTCCGTCATACTTTCGCAACAAACCTTGTAAACGGCATAAAGCAACCTGACGGTTCAATAAAATCTCTGACTCCAAGACAGGTTGCAGATTTGCTCGGGCATACAACCTCTGAAATTACAGAACTGTATTATGTAAAAAGAGATTTGACCAAACTGAATGGGATAACAGATGAGTTTAATTTATAAATTTATTAATATTGTTGGAGAATTTTATGTTATGATATGATATAATGCAGTTGAACGATTAAAGTATTTTTCGGAGGAAGCTATGTCATCACCTAAAGCTAATATAATCTGTTTACTGAAAATTTTATGGGATTATTCCGACGGGGATAACATTCTGAGTATGAAAGACATCAAATCAAAAATGATACAGCTTTACGGCAGAGATATTGACCGCCGTACTGTCTCTGACTGTTGTGATGCGTTAAATCTGGCAGGCTTTGATGTTTCTGTATTTAAAGAAAATAAAGAAGGCTATTATCTGAGGAGCAGGCTGTTTGATACAAGCGAATTGCGGTTACTTATGGACAGCGTTTATTCAAATAACACTATACCTGCGAGTGATTCGGCTAAACTAATTAAAAAGCTGCAAAAGCTTACAAATGTTCATAAGAGTAAGAGTTACACTGCGCTGACGGTTTGCCGTGATAATATGAAAACACCTAACAAGGAAACCTTCTATAATATTTCTCTGCTTGATGAAGCAATTATCAAAAAGAAGAAAGTATCCTTTATCTATACGGAATACGGATTTGACAAAAAGCTTCACCAAAAAGGCGACCGCCGTCATATTGTCAGTCCGTACAGTATGGCTGTATATGACGGCAATTACTACCTGATTTGCGGTTGGGACGGAGCAGAGGAACCCTGTCACTACCACATCAGCAAAATAAAGGCTTTGCATCTGACAGATGAAGATATTTATCCACTGCCGAAGGATTTTAAATTGGACAGGTACATACAAAATTCAGTGTATATGTACGGAGGAAAACCCGAGCAGATAAAAATGCGTTGTCACAAGTATATTCTTGACGCTGTTATTATGCGTTTCGGAACAGATATACATATCAGAAAAAATGATGACGATACATTCACGGCAACACTTTATGCATCACAAAAGGGAATGTATATCTGGGCACTTAAATTTCTTGATACCTGCGAAATATTAGAACCGAAGAGCCTGAGAGATGAAATAATCAAGGTTGTAAAAAACAGCCCTTATAATAATTAGGTGTACAAGTTTTTGTACATATGTATGTGGTATAATGTAGGAAACTAAAAAATGATAAAGAGAAAAACTAAGCTAAAATGAAAGGAACTAAAAATATGAAAATTCTGAATATTCACGGATACAGAGGAACCCCTGATAATGCTGCGGCAACTGCTTTAAAATCACTTGATTATGAAATAGTTTCACCGGATATTGATTATGATGCTGAAACTCCGGAAAATATCTATAAAAAGTTGGTTGATATATTATCCGGAAAATCATTTGATATTATTGTTGGGACAAGTCTGGGTGGATTTTTTGCGGCTTTACTTTCTGCAAAAAATAACTTACCTGTTATTTTGGTTAATCCTTGTCTTATGCCGTTTATTAGTCTTAAAAAATTAGAGTGTAAAGGCGATGTTAACTCTTTTGTGCCCATGTTCTGGGAGCTTTCAGAGCTGAAAAGTTATAATGCTCGTGCAATCGTTGGATGCAAAGATGAAATAATTGATACACATAATATTGCGGAATCACTGTTCCCTAATTTAAAATTTGAAAAAATACCCGACGGTAAACATTCGGGGAGAACATTGCCGCTTAAAGACTTTTTTAAGGAGTCAATAAAATATGTTAAGTCGGACGAGTTTGAGTTGGCAAGAAAATATGATATTTTTGATTCAGCTGTAAGTAAAAGCATTGCGGAAAAACGCAAAGCAGGAGAACTGTTTAAAAAAGGCAATCAATTGATATGGACTAATCTCAATGGCGATTACTTAATTACGATTGATGAGTTTAAAAATAACGGTATGGTACGTTTTACAGTTAACGAAAAAGTTATACCGTACAAAGGTTCTTCTTCATCGGAAAATGAAAGTTATCATGCCCCCTTATCTATTGATAAAATGTATGTTCTGGATAAAAAAGGTCTTGACGAACTATACAATAATGCCCAAGAGTTTAATAATAAGGAAGACGCTCCGGAAATAGCAGGCGTGTATATTCTGCAAGATAAAACAAATCAAAAGTTTTATGTCGGACAGGCTAAGAATATAAAGTGGAGAATGTATGACCATTATCAGAAAAGCTCAAATTCTGAAATTGATAATCGACTTTATAAAGAGGATGAGATAATTTCCAAAAAATACATACCGCTTGCAGGTAGCGGATATTCAAATCTGGATGCATTAGAAGTAGCTTTCATTGCCTATTTTGACAGTTATCATAATGGATATAACAGTACTCGGGGCAATAAACTATTGCTTGATAAAAGATAAAATACATATGGAAAATGCAGAGAAATTGCATTAGGGCAAAAATGAAAAAGCACACAGGAGATGTTTTTTATGACATTTTCAGATTTATTAAAGGCTTGTCTGTTAAGAGCTATGGCTAACACTCAAAACAGAACATATACAAAACCTGAACCGAGAACACTGAAAGCTAAGACAGACATGGTTAATAATTGTCGTGAATGGAGCGAAGCTACGTCGTTCGTAAAATCCGGACGGCAATACATTTTTGAAATTGTCCGTCCGTGGGATGAACGACACAAATATTATTATGACAGAATGACCTCGATAAACGGCAGAGCTTGTATCGTGTGCAAATACAAAATGTATGTGAAAGGCATCAGAACAGCCTCCGATAAAATAATGTATGAATGTTACGGATATGACAGAGTCGGGAAAAACGTTGACGGAATATTCACATTTTATAATATACCCGATTTAGTAGAAGAAAAAGGAACCTTCGTTCTTTCGATAACGGATGGGTTGAATAGATTATAATTGATTTAAGTTAGAGGTATTTATGATTTTTATAACAGGCGACCTTCACGGTGATTACGATATTCACAAGCTTTCTTCAAAGAGCTTTACTGTTCAGAAAGAGCTGACACGCTCTGATTATGTGATTATCTGCGGTGATTTCGGCTTGCTGTGGGATAATTCCGACGAAGAAAAGCATTGGCTTAAATGGCTTGACGAAAAGCCGTGGACAACACTCTGGATTGACGGCAATCACGAAAATTATGATATGCTCAAGGAATATCCGACAGAGGACTGGCACGGCGGCAAGGTGCAGAAAATCACCGAAAATATTATTCATCTTTGCAGAGGCGGCGTATTTGAAATTGACGGAAAGCGCATTTTTGCTTTCGGCGGTGCAGAAAGTCACGATAAAAAGTACCGCAGGCTTGGATATACATTTTGGAAAGAGGAACTTCCGAGCAAATACGAAATCGAAATCGGCAGAAAGAATTTAGAAGCTGTCGATTGGAATGTGGATATAATCGTTACCCACTCCTTGCCCGAACGCATACAAGAGGATTTGTATCACGATGAAATCTACAGAACAACCGACTTAACGCTGTTTTTTGACGAGGTTGATGAGAAAACAGACTTTAAGCTTTGGTTTTCGGGACACTATCACTGTTCGGGTTGGTATGATAAAAAACATATTTTGATTTATAATGACATAGTAAAATTAACAGATAAAGGCATTGAAAGAGTATATCACCAAGAAGACGAATAGGAGCAGTTTGTATGAATGTATTTATCTATTCAAGAGAAGAAATTGAAACAATAATTTCCGAGGGAAAATTTCCGAAAAATACTGCTGTTATCAGCTTTTTCGACCCTGCAATCAAGCGGATTGACGCTGATTATACACACATAGATTACAGCGGTGTTTGTGATTGCGTTTTCTACAGCGAGCTTGACGACCTTGATATTGATGCTCTCAAGGATAAGGGATATACATATGATTTGTACTTCCCCGAGGCTGACAAGATAGCAGAATTTATCTACAAAGCTTTCAACAGCGGCATGGACATTATCTGTCAGTGCGAATACGGTCAGAGCAGAAGTGCCGGTTGTGCGGCGGCAATTTTAGAACATTTTTACCATACGGGAATTACCGTCTTTGCCGATTATAAACGCTATCCGAGTCAGGTTGTGTATCATAAAATTTCTGACGCACTTGAGCATTACAAAAAATATAGAATAATTTAATAAATTAAGAGAAGAAATAGAATCAATCATTTCTTTTTGCATAATTAATCACCGAAAAATTGATGCTATTTTGATGATGTAGCAGACGGAATTGTTGGAATTTTTGAAACCGTATGAGAAGTTTGAAACAAAAATTGAGCATCAAAAGTGATATTTCAGGCCACGCTCCGCCTGCTTATTTATACGAAAAAACGGCTTAAACGCAGTGTTTAAGCCGTTTTTGCTTGGCAGGGGCAGAAGGACTTGAACCCTCGGCACGCGGTTTTGGA
>DKXL01000031.1:0-14238 GCA_002493005.1 Ruminococcaceae bacterium UBA7127 | reverse complement strand
AACCCTCGGCACGCGGTTTTGGAGACCGCTGCTCTACCAACTGAGCTATACCCCTATATGTATTATGTTATTGTGCATAATTTTACGCAAGAATTATTTTATCATTATTGCTTTATTTTGTCAAGAGTTTTATGTATTTTTATCTGCTTAGCATTTAAAATTTTTTCGGTATGCAAATTTACCTGATAAATTGCTCAAGAAAAGCCCGAAACAGATACAACGTCACGTGAGATGGACAATTTACAACTAACAATTTTGGTTAATCCGAAAGGTTGGAATGTTTTAAAGTTTATTATCTCGACAACAAAACAGTCAGGATAATTGCATTTTATGCGTTTTAATTTATATTAACCTGTCTGCTCAAAATGTAAGCGACTTTAAGTCACCAACTGATGGTCTCCCCTACTGCTTGCAACTAACAATTTTGGGTTAATAATGCTGCCGCTTCAAATATTCCCCTTTACAAATCAATGCAAAAAGTATAAACTATAACTATAAAATTTTACATTGAAATTCTGACCGGAGGGATATTATGAAAACCAAGAATCTTGCAATGCTATGCGATTTTTATGAAATGACCATGTCGAACGGTTATCTAAAAAACGGTTTTTACAAAAAGAAGGTTTACTTTGATGTTTTCTTTCGCAAAGTGCCGGATAACGGCGGTTTTGCAATTGCAGCCGGACTGGAGCAGGTTATCGATTACATTAATAATATACATTTTGATGATGACGATATTGAATATTTAAAAAGTAAAAAAATCTTTGACGAGCAGTTTTTGCATTATCTCCGAAGCTTTAAATTCAGCGGTGATATCTATGCTGTGCCGGAAGGCACCGTCATATTTCCTAATGAGCCTATCCTTACTGTTTGTGCACCTGCCATTGAAGCTCAACTGATTGAAACCTATGTGCTGCTTGCACTCAATCATCAAACACTGATTGCAACCAAAGCAAACCGAATTGTGCGTGCTGCCCAGGGCAGGACTGTGCTTGAGTTTGGCTCTCGCAGAGCACATGGTGCAAGCGGAGCTATTGAGGGTGCAAGAGCCGCATATATAGGCGGTTGCAAGGGAACAGCCTGCACAATAACGGACGAGCTTTACGGCGTGCCTGCCGACGGAACAATGGCGCACTCGTGGGTGCAGATGTTTGACAGTGAATATGATGCTTTTAAAACATATTGCGAGCTTTATCCCGATAACCCTACCTTGCTTGTAGACACATATAACACCCTCAAAAGCGGAATTCCAAATGCCATAAAGGTTTTTAAAGAGGTTCTTGTGCCAATGGGCAAAACAGAATTTTCAATCAGGCTTGATTCCGGCGATATATCATATCTGTCCAAAAAGGCAAGAAAAATGCTTGATGAGGCAGGACTTAAAAACTGTAAAATTACGGTTTCAAACTCACTTGACGAATACCTTATACGTGACTTGATGATGCAAGGCGCTCAGATTGACACATTTGGTGTAGGTGAACGACTGATAACATCTGCAAGCTCACCTGTGTTCGGCGGAGTATATAAGTTAGTTGCTGTCGAGAGCGAGGACGGCGAAATCGTTCCTAAAATCAAGGTCAGCGAAAATACAACCAAAATTACCAATCCGCATTTTAAAAAGGTTTATCGCTACTATGACAACGAAAGCGGCAAAGCGATTGCCGATGAACTGTGTGTTTATGACGAGGTTGTTAATGACTCTTTGCCAAGGACGATTTTTGACCCCAACGCAACGTGGAAAACCAAAACCATTACCGATTATACAGCCAAGGAATTGCTTGTTCCGATATTCAAAAACGGAAAATGCGTATATAACAGTCCTTCAATCAGTGAGATTGCCGATTATTGCCGCAAACAAACTGACTCGCTGTGGGACGAAGTAAAACGCTTTGAAAACCCACACTCATACTATGTGGACTTATCCAAAAAGCTGTATGAAATCAAAGGAATGCTTTTGAATATCTGCGGAATGTAAAAGTTGGCTTTGTTAAAGCAGAAGAAAATTACACCCATCTGTGTAAAACAGCTTTACAGCTTCATTATATTTTCTGTTAAAACTTAAAAATTGAAAAATTCGGTCGGGTAAATGAAATGGTTTATTCAAACTGTTTTGTGCCCGACCTTTTTGCATTTACACATAACGTAAAAAATTGTTTTTTGGCACGAAACTTGTTTTTTCTTATAGAAATCAAAAAGTTTTGGTCACTTTTTATAAAAAATACACGAAAAGTTAGTTTTAAATTTTTTGAATTTGCTTGAAATTAACATATTTTTTTGGTATGATATTAATATACGAGAAATGGAACATTTTTACAACAGATAAATTATTGTTATAAGGAGCAAAATATATGAACTACAGCTTTAACGAGGCTCGTTCTGACCTTGAACTTTTTCTTTCAGGCGATGCAGTGCGCTGCTACAATTATATGGGTGCACACCTCGTAGAGCAGGACGGAAAACAAGGCGTCATATTCAGAGTATGGGCACCCAATGCCCTAAGCGTAGCTGTTATCGGCAGTTTTAATAACTGGAATGCCTCTGCAAATATTATGCACAAGCTTTCGAACAGCGTATGGGAGGTATTTGTTGAGGGAGTTGCTCAGTATGACTCCTACAAATATTCTATTGTCACACAAAACGGTGAAACTCTGCAAAAGGCTGATCCTTTTGCTTATCACGCCCAGACAAGACCTGACAACGCGTCTTTGGTGTACGACATTGAGGATTACGACTGGAGCGACAGTTCTTGGTTTGACGCACGCAAAACGCGTGATAAGTCAAAAGATGCAATGAACATTTACGAAATGCACTTAGGCTCTTGGCGGAAATATCCCGATAATAATTTTTTCAGCTATCGCAAGATTGCCGAGGAGCTTGTTCCCTATTTAAAAGATATGCACTATACCCATGTTCAGCTAATGCCGATTATGGAATATCCGTATGATGAAAGTTGGGGCTTTCAAACTACAGGATATTTTGCGGCGACTTCGCGCTACGGCACTCCCGGCGATTTAATGTACCTTATCGACAGGCTTCACTGCGAGGGCATTGGTGTGATTATGGACTGGGTTCCTTCCAATTTTCCAAAGGATCCTCACGGACTAGTTCGCTTTGACGGCACGTGTTTGTTTGAAAGTGATGACCCAAAAGTAGGTGAACGTGCCGCATGGGGCACCTGCCTGTTTAACTTTGCAAGATACGAGGTTACAAGTTTTCTTGTGTCATCTGCTATGTTTTGGCTTGATAAATATCACATAGACGGAATTCGTGTCGGAGCGCTTTCATCAATGCTTTATCTTGACTACGGCAAAGAGAATGACGAGTGGCTTCCAAATAAGTTCGGCGGCAAAGAAAATCTTGAGTCTATCGACTTTATAAAGCACTTAAACCACGCTGTGCATATGTATCATCCCGACGTTATGATGTTTGCTGAAGAAAACACCTCGTGGCCAAAACTTACACATCCGATTTCAGACGGCGGACTTGGCTTTGACTTTAAGTGGAATATGGGCTGGATGAATGATATGCTTCACTATATGTCGCTTAATCCAATGTGGAGACCGTTTAATCATGACAGTCTGACATTCAGCTTTTTCTATGCATTTGCGGAACGTTTTCTTCTTCCCATTTCACACGATGAGGTTTCCCACGGCAAAGGTTCTTTGATTGACAAAATGCCGGGACAGCTTGAAGAAAAGTTTGCAGGAGTCAGAGCTTTTATAGCATATATGTATGCTCATCCCGGAAAAAAGCTTGTGTTTATGGGCACAGAGATTGGGCAGTTTGAAGAATGGGACGCTTCGTCGGCGCTCAGGTGGGATTTGCTCTCATACGAAAAGCACCAAAAACTTCAGCAATTCTTTAAGGCTATCAACAAGTTTTATCTTGAGAACAAGCCGCTTTATGAACTTGATACGGTGTGGAAGGGCTTTGACTGGATACACCACGACGACTATACAAACAGCGTTATAGCGTTTAAGCGAACTGACGCTGACGGCAATGAAATTGTTGCTGTATGCAATTTTCAGCCAATTAAGCGTGACGAGTATTTTATCGGAGTACCGACTTACGGTTTATATGATGAGGTATTCAATTCCGACGATGAAAAATTCGGTGGCAGCGGAGTAACGAACGGCAAAAATATTAAGCCAAAGATTATGAAAATTCACGGCTGCAACCAAGGACTTTCTCTGACTCTTCCCCCTCTCGGCGTAATTTATCTCAAATGCACCCAAAAGCTTGATGCGGTTGAAGAATAATATTTTGCAAATAACGGTTAATAACACCTGTTATTATATCAGTGATGTTTTATATTAATTAAGTAACGACAGCTGTCGGGGGTGACGGTTGTCATAAAAATAATACTACGGAGGTATTTTTAAATGGTTCCAAAGAAGGAAGTAGTTGCTATGCTGTTGGCAGGAGGTCAAGGCTCTCGTCTTGGCGTTCTTACACAAAAGCTGGCAAAGCCTGCCGTTCCATTCGGCGGCAAGTATCGTATTATTGATTTTCCGCTTTCTAACTGCGTCAACTCAGGAATTGAGGCTGTTGGTATTCTTACACAATATCAGCCTTTAATTCTCAATGAGTACATCGGCAACGGTCAGCCATGGGATTTGGATGGTATGCATTCAGGCGTAAACTGTCTTAGTCCGTATCAGGCTGTTGACGGTGCCGACTGGTATTCGGGCACTGCAAACGCAATCTATCAGAACATCAACTATATTGAGCGTTACAACCCTGAATACGTTGTTATCTTGTCGGGCGATCATATATACAAAATGGATTACAACAAAATGCTTGATTTTCACAAAGAAAAGAATGCCGCTTGTACGATTGCCGTAATTGATGTTCCTCTGGAGGAGGCTTCTCGTTTTGGCATTCTCAACACCTATGAAAACGGTGAGATTTATGAATTTGACGAAAAACCTGAGCATCCAAAAAGCACAAACGCATCTATGGGCATCTACATTTTCAGTTGGAAAGAGCTAAAGAAGTATCTTACGGAGGACGACTCAAAGGATGGCTCAAGCCACGACTTCGGCAAGGATGTTTTGCCTGCAATGTTAAGTGCCGGCGAAAAAATGTTTGCATATCCTTTTGAAGGATATTGGAAGGACGTTGGCACGATTGACAGCCTTTGGGAGGCTAATATGGACTTGCTTGATCCTAAGGTTACACTTGACCTAAAAGATATTTACTCACGCAATCCAATGATGCCGCCCCACTACATAGCGGATGAGGCAGTTATTCAAAATTCACTTGTTGCCGACGGATGTAATGTTTACGGAAATCTGGAATTTTCAATTATATTCTCAGGCGTTACAATCGGCAAAAATGCAACTATTAATTCATCAATTATTATGCCCGGCGTAGTTATTGAGGAGGGTGCAAACGTGCAGTTTGCTATCGTTGCCGAAAACACTGTTATAGGCAAAAATGCGCAAATCGGCAAAAAGCCTGAGGATGTTTCGGACCGTAACGACTGGGGAATTACTGTAATCGGCGCAAATACCAAAATCGGCGAAAACGCAGTTATTGAGCCAAAAACTATGATTGATAACGACACGGAGGTAATGGCAAATGAGAAGTAATAATGTACTCGGTTTTATCTTTGCCGAAACTCTTGATGATAAAATTCCCGAGCTTGCATCTTCGCGCACAACCGCAAGTGTGCCAATCGGCGGCAAATACAGGCTGATTGATTTTGAACTTTCCAATATGTCAAATTCGGGCATTAACAATGTCGGCATTGTTGCCAAAAGCAACTATCAGTCGCTTATGGATCACGTTGGTTCGGGCAGTGCCTATGATTTGTCAAAAAGAAGAAGCAACCTTACAATTCTTCCCCCATACGGCGGAAAAACGTTTTCAAATTACGTTGAAACCATCTACAATATGCATGGCTATATTGAACACTGCCGTGAGGAATATGTTTTGATTTCTCCAAGCAATGTTGTAACAAACATTGACTACACCGACGTTTTTGACTTCCATTCTAAAAATCAGGCAGATATTACACTTATCTATCGCAACGGAATTATTCCGAGCGGATACGACAGAGCGATAACTCTTGATATCGCAAAGGACGGCAGAGTTAACCAGGTGTTTGTAAAGCCTGAAATCGGCGAGAATTTTAACCACAACCACGCTTACGGCGCAATTTTAATAAAAAAAGATCTTCTTATGCAGGAGATACGCAATGCACTGAGTCGCAATCAGCTTGACATAAAGCGTCTTATTCAGGACTCTGTTGACGGCTTTAGGGTATTTGCCTATGAAAACACAGGCTATTGCGCTGCCATAAGCTCAAACAACGACTACTTTGCATTTAATATGGATTTGATGAAAAAAGCAGTCAGAGATGAGCTGTTTAATCCTCTTCGTCCGATTTACACCAAGGTGCGCGATGATGCTCCGTCGCGTTACGGACTCACAAGTAAGGTTAAAAACTCAATCATTGCACAGGGATGCGTGATTGACGGTGAGGTTGAAAACTGCGTAATTTCAAAGGGCGTTTATGTAGGCAAGGGCGCAAAGCTTTCAAACTGCATTGTTATGCAGGACACAAAAATAGGTTGCAATACCAACTTGAATTATGTTATTATTGATAAGGATGTTACCATCAAGGATGGACGTTCTCTGATGGGCTTTGATTCATACCCCATCTATATAGCTAAAAAATCTGTTGTATAACAGGAGGTAAAACAGATGAGAATATTATACTGTGCCTCAGAGGCAAACCCTTATTGCGGCAGCGGCGGACTTGCCGATGTTGCAGGAAGTCTTCCGCACACACTTTGCAGAAAAGGTCAGGACTGTCGAATTGTTGTTCCGCTGTACGGCACAATTCCTCAGGATCTTAAAAATCAGCTCAACTTTATCACAAACTTTACTGTACCGGTTGCTTGGCGTCACCAGTACTGCGGACTCTTTTGGGCACGCTGGAACGACTGCACCTACTACTTTATTGACAACGAGTACTACTTCAAGAGAGGTACTCTTTACGGTCACTATGATGACGCTGAAAGATTTGCATTCTTTTCTCGTGCAATTCTTGAGATGCTTCCATACATTGATTTCCATCCGGACATAATCCACTGCAATGACTGGCAGACTGCTCTTGTGCCCACCTACTATTATCTGTTCTATTCACACAGACCATGGTACTACAACATAAAGAGCATATTTACAATTCACAATATCCAGTATCAGGGTGAGTACGGCTGGGAGGTTAACACCGAGTGTGTCGGCATTCCTGCTTCCGAAACCAAAATCCTTGAGATGAACGGAAAGCTCAATATGATGAAGGGTGCTATAGAAACTGCAACCCGTGTGTCTACGGTATCTCCAAGCTATGCCGCTGAAATCAAAGATCCTTGGTTTGGCTGGAGCTTGCAGGATGAGCTTAATCTTCGTCATTACAAGCTGTGCGGCATCAAAAACGGCATTGACACAGCAAGCTATAACCCTGAAACCGACTATCAGCTCTACAGGAATTATTCAAAGGACGATATGAGCGGCAAGGGCGAGTGTAAAAGAGCATTGCAGGAGCGCTTGTGTCTTGAACAGCGCTGGAATGTTCCTCTTGTCGGTATGGTTACACGACTCGTTGCTCACAAAGGTCTTGACCTTGTAAGAATGGGACTTGAAGAGCTTATGAACACCGAGAATATGCAGTTTGTAATTCTCGGCTCGGGCGATAAGGAATACGAGGACTTCTTTAACTATATGCAGGCAAAATATCCCGGCAGACTTTGCTTCTGTCACGGCTTTGTGCCTGAACTTGCACGCAAGATTTATTCAGGTGCAGATATCTTCCTTATGCCGTCTGCACAGGAGCCTTGCGGTCTTGCACAAATGATTGCACTTCGGTACGGTACAATTCCTGTTGTTCGTGAGGTTGGCGGTCTTAAAGACTCCGTATTTGACAGCGCTGACAACTACGGCAACGGCTTCACCTTCAAGAACTACGACACTGCTGATATGCAGTTTGCCGTAAGAAGAGCGTTGTGGGGCATTCAGGACGACCAGGGATGGCATCAGCTTATGTGGCGTGCAATGATGAGCGACAACAGCTGGGAGCGCTCGGCACAGGATTATATTAACCTTTATAACGACACCCTCAGATGGGCGTAACAGCATAATAAACAGCAAAATTTAAGGAAGCCTAATACGGCTTCCTTATTTTTTACTTTATAAGTAACTGATTGAATTGTTAATCGTAACGTCTATTTCAATGTATATAGTTCAAAGGTATTAAAATCGCATTTAAATGTATCTGTCAATTTTAAGTCAAAATTATTTTCTATATATTTAGGCACCTTAGTTAATTCATTTTTTACAAACCAAACGGTATCGGCGGTGCTTATTTTGTCATCAAGCTCGTTCTTATCAATACATTCAATATTGTCAAATGCGTCAAACCATGCTTTTTTGTATGTGCATATATGCGTATTATCGGGAAGATAATATGACATAATCCCAAACGAGCTGTCGCAATATACAAAAACATCTGATGAAGAACCAATACTGTTAAACCGATTAAAAAAGTTGTTCATTGATGAATTGTATTCAAGCATTCCCGTAACAGAAACGCAAGCTATATTAAGCACGCAAAGCAATATGCAAATTGCCTTTTTTAGTTTACCTTTTGCGGTTTTTACCCCAAAAGCAACAAGCAATGCAAAAACTCCTAAAATTACAACACAATACCGTGATATATAAAACGGACGAATAAAAATCGTAACTATAAGTCCTATTGCCTGAACACTCAGAACACAAATAATTGCAAAGATTATAGGCAACCTGCGGTTTTCTTTTTTGGCAAGTATTGCCGCTGAAACTACAATTCCCGATACAAATACAATCACCGACAGCGGTTCAACGCCTGTCAGCCAAAATCCGTCTGATGCCGACCCGGCTTGAGATAAAAGGGGAAAAATCCAAGGTGAATACCCGATTATCATAGAAATGTCGGCAATAATTATTGCTTTTATCAGCTTTCTGCATTTTACTAAAATATAGATATTTACAAATGCAAATATCACTCCGATAGCTAAAAGCGCATAGATATGATTGTATGCGGCAAATAAAGCGGCAATAACCAAAAGAATGCAATGGCAAGCCCTGTGGTTTTCAATAAACAGCAGAGCCTCTATAAAGCAAAGCGTAACAAAAAATATGCACCATTGATATGACCTTTGCTGAACGCTGAAATAAAGTGACATAGGAATCGCACCTATGGTAAGCATATAGATTATTGAGGTGCCTAAACCAAAATGCTTTTTAATCACTGTACAGCCGAGCAAAAGCGTTGCAATATAGCCGATTACCGAAAATATTTTGGTTGCCATAACAGAATAACCAAAAATCTCACAAAAAAATTTTAGAGATATAAAGTACAAAGGTGGGTGCATATCGGTTTTTAGTATTTCAATTATCTCGGAGTAATTATGTTGTATTAATGAAAGAGTATATGCCTCGTCAAACCATACATTATTGTTAAAAATCAGGCTTAATGAGAATAACGACAGTATTGCAAAAACTATATACTGAAGATTATTACGGTGTCTTTTTATAAATTTCATTCCGTTTTGCCTTTCTCAAAGTATAATTAATTGTTGCAGGTATCTGAAATAATCCTGCGTATCTCCTCCTCAGCCTGCTTTATTTCCTCTTGAAAAGCCCTTGACGAAACCCTGAGCGCACCATTGCCCAGTATTATCATCTGCTCCAATCCGTCAGATGTTACAACCCTAACCCTGTGGTTTTTGGCAAGCTTGTGCGATACACGCTCAATATACATATCGGCGGTTTCCGCCTCCTTGGTATACACAACGCTGATACCGTTGACGCGCTCAATCTCACGATGACCGCCCTTAACCTTGTAGGCATCAAACACTGCAATCAGCTCGCACTTTTTAAATCCCTGATAGTTTGAAAGAATTGTTATCAGCGATTCCCGTGCGCCGTCAAAGCTGCCCTCAGCCGCATATCTCAGCTTGTCCCACGAATAAATTACATTGTAGCCATCTACAAGCACATATTCTGTGCCGTCATATTTGGGAGTAGGTTTGCGGTGATTTTGATTATCAGTGTTCAGTGCGGCAACATGTCGTTTGGCAGTTTTGTTATAATTTTTTCTGACTATAGGTCCGTAGGTCTGTTCAAATATTTGCATTAGCTCTTTGTCAAGCGCAAACAAATCCTCCTGCGTTCTATACTTTGCAAAGGCATCTTTGCCGTGAACTGTTGTGTTTTCGCTTTTTGGCTTTGCAAGCACACTCGGCAAATGCATATAGTCCTTAACCTCGTTCCACTTAACAGTATGTCCTGCGCCATGTGAACAAAAAACAGAATCACAGGGGTTGTTAATGTCGTTGTCGCAGTTGTATCCGATGCGTTCAATTATCTCTTCTGCATTGTGGCACGGTTCATAGCCCTTAAGACTGCAATTCAGCCTGCCCTTGCCACGTGTATACTGTATGACCTCTTTGACGTAGCCTCCCATTGCAGCAACAGGAGCTGTGCCTGCAAGCGTTGTAAATTCGCCGTTTGATATCGGAGGTTCAAAGCTTCCGCTCATTCTTTGAATATCAGACATTGCTCTTCCGATATTTTCATTCGGCACTTCAAGGAAAAATTCGTATACAGGCTCAAGCAAAATGCTCTGAGCACTTCTCAGCCCTTGGCGCACAGCACGGTATGTTGCCTGTCTAAAGTCGCCGCCCTCAGTGTGTTTTGAGTGTGCCTTGCCCGACACAAGGGTTATTTCAATGTCCGTCACAGGTGAGCCTGTAAGCACACCTATGTGAGTTTTTTCATACAAGTGGGTCAATATGAGTCTTTGCCAGTTTTTATCAAGGCGGTCATCACGGCAATCTGACTTGATTACAAGCCCACTGCCGCGCTTGCCGGGCTTTAACAGCAGATGAACCTCGGCATAATGCCTGAGCGGTTCAAAATGCCCTACTCCCTCAACCTTGTTTGCGATAGTTTCTTTATAAATTATGTTACCTGTGCCAAATGTAACGTGCATACCAAACCGCTGTTCAATGATGCTTTGCAGCACCTCAAGCTGAATTTCACCCATAAGACGAAGATGAATTTCCCCAAGCGGTTCGTTCCAGAAAATATTCAGCTGGGGGTCCTCGCTTTCGAGTATTCTGAGCTTTGACAGAGCAGTGTGTGCGTCAACTCCGGCAGGTAATCCCACCTTGTAGGTCAAAACAGGCTCGAGTATCGGCAAAGCAGAGTTTTTTTCTGTTCCGAGTCCGTCGCCGGGCTTTGCAAAGGTTATTCCCGTGACAGCGCAGATTGTACCTGCCTGCACTTCGATTGGAGAAGTAAATTTTTCGCCTGAATAAATCCTTATCTGATTTATCTTTTCCGAGTCAATATTTTTAGGGCTTTTCAGTACCTCACGCACGCTAAGAGTACCGCCTGTCACCTTTAAAAATGTCAGTCGGTTGCCCGCACTATCCTCGGAAATCTTGTATACCTTTCCGCCGAATTCATCGCCGTAATCAGGCATTTGAGAGTAGTTATCAAGGCATTTCAGCAGATTTTGAACTCCGTCAAGCCTGAGCGCAGATCCAAACAGACACGGAAAAACCTGTCTGTGCTTTATTGCACCGGCAATGTCGCTGTGAGCAAGCGTATCTGTTTCATAATACTTTTCAAGCAGTTTATCATCGCAAACCGCTATATTTTCAAAAAATTCGTTGCTTTGCATATCATCAAAATCAACACAACCGTCGCTAAGCTTAGTCCTAATCTGATTCATAACAATATGCTTGTCTGCTCCGTCCAAATCCATTTTGTTAACAAATATAAAGCAAGGAATATTGTATTTACGCAAAAGTTTCCAAAGAGTGTAGGTGTGGCTTTGAACGCCGTCAGTTCCGCTGATTACAAGTATCGCGTAATCCAAGACCTGAAGAGTACGCTCTGCTTCAGCCGAAAAATCAACGTGACCGGGAGTATCAAGCAGTGTAAACTCGGTTTGTTCGTAATGCAAAATCGCCTGCTTTGAAAAAATCGTAATGCCTCGTTCACGCTCAAGCGAGAAAGTATCAAGAAATGAGCTTCGGTGATCTACTCTGCCAAGTTTTGACAGGTTGCCCGAACAGTACATCAATGCTTCGGACAATGTTGTTTTGCCTGTATCTACGTGTGCCAAAATCCCGACTACAATCTTTTTCATCTGCTCATTCCTTTCATCGTTATATTATACTGATTATTGTATCACACTCATCCGACTAAATCAAACAACATAAGGTACTGATTTTAAAAGTCCTGCTAATATTAAATTATTTTAAATGCAGTATCGCTTTTGTTGAAAATAAGCACGGTGAATAAACATAATTTTACCAAATTATGTTGTAAACAATCTTATTTTGTGGTATAATTAAATAGATTTATTCTTTTTAACTATAAACAAAAATGAGGTGTAATTATGGAAAAGAAACGAAGCAGCTTTTCCGGCGGTCTCGGATTTGTATTTGCAGCCGCAGGAAGTGCTGTCGGACTGGGTAATCTGTGGCGATTCCCCTATCTTGCCGCTCAATACGGCGGCGGAATATTTATTTTTGTATATTTAATCTTAGCTGTAACATTTGGCTTTGCGCTGCTGACGGCCGAAATTGCTATCGGCAGAAAAACAGGTCTTAGCCCGGTGCTTGCGTATGAAAAGTTAAACAAAAAATTTAAGTTTTTGGGTTATCTTGCAACGCTCGTGCCTATCATCATCATTCCCTACTACTGCGTAATCGGCGGCTGGGTAACAAAATATGTTACGGTCTATGCTCAGGGACTTGTACATAATGCGGCAAATGACAGCTATTTCACGGATTTTATCAGAAATCCTATTTCTCCGCTCATATTTTTCCTGATATTTATGCTGCTGAGTGTAATTGTAATTATGCTTGGCGTTGAAAAAGGCATTGAAAAGCTAAGCAAATTTTTGATGCCCCTTCTGCTCGTGCTCACAATAGGAATTTCGATATACACTCTGACCCTGCCGAATGCCGCAGAGGGTGTTGCATACTATCTTGTGCCTGACTTTAGCAAGTTTTCAATTTTAACCGTTGCCGCAGCTCTGGGACAGTTATTCTTCTCAATGAGTATTGCAATGGGAATTATGATAACTTATGGTTCATATACAAAAAAGTCTGTCAACCTTACCAAATCAGTAAATCAGATTGAAATTTTTGATACCATAGTTGCTTTGCTTGCAGGTTTGATGGTAGTTCCTGCCGTTTATATATTCAGCGGCGAAAGCGGACTCTCCTCAGGCGGTCCCGGACTTATGTTTATGACACTGCCAAAGGTTTTTGATAAAATGCCTGCCGGTAATGTAATTGCTCTTTTGTTCTTTATTCTTGTATTCTTTGCCGCTATAACAAGCGCTATTTCTGTTATGGAAGCAATCGTATCATCAATTATGGACAAATTCAGGCTAAGCAGAAAGGTTGCGTGCCTGATAGTAATAGGCATTTGTCTGCTTATGGGCATTCCTGCTTCACTCGGCAACGGACTTTGGTCAAGTATTCAAATCCTTGGAATGGACTTCCTCACATTCTTTGACTATATCAGCAACAGTGTGCTTATGCCAATCGTTGCATTGTGCACCTGTATTCTTGTAGGCTGGGTTATCAAACCGAAAACTCTCACCAAGGAAATTACACGTAACGGCGAAAAATTCGGCAGAGAAAAACTATTTAACGTTATGATAAAGTATATTGCACCTGTTTGCCTGATAATGATACTTATTTCTTATACACTGGCACAGTTTGGCATTATCAAAATGTAACAATTAGGCTTATAAAAATCAGGACACAGTATTTTGGATACTGTGTCCTGTGTTTTTCTCAATTTATGGCGCGGATAACTCTACAAAACACTTCGATAAACCTCTGCCACGTTTTATGGGACGTGTTAAATTGGTTAACTTTCTTCTGTGTTCCCGCTAAAAGCGGCGTGACGCCGCCCACAATTCGGCAACGTGACGTTGCATCCATTTTCGGGTAGATAGCATGATATATTTTAATACGTCATTTGCCCGACAATGAAATCATCTCAAGCGATTGATTGTACCTTTACACAAAATCAAAGCAACTCAAGTCGATTCCTGCGTTACGGACAGAAATATACTTGACTCGGGCTACCGATTATAAGCTATGTTCCGACTAATATACCCGAGTTAAAAAAGACTGTTTTCTTTACGCTCGCCTT
>DKXL01000025.1 GCA_002493005.1 Ruminococcaceae bacterium UBA7127 | reverse complement strand
CTATTATGACTTCGTTCATATCAAGACCATTCAATGCAGCAATAGCAACAGTGTAATGTATCACATCCGCAAGTTCATTACCTAGTTGTGCCTGCAAGTCTTCATTACCAGATGTTTTTCTACCAGCTTTTTTATTCAAGACTTCGGCTACCTCGCCAATTTCTTCTACGAGTTTCATAAATAAACTTTGGTCAATTCCAACGTTACTGTAATGGTCAAGTAAATAAGCTTCCAGTTCTTCTATTGTTACTTTCATAATGTGCTCACCTTCACAAATCCTGATTTGTCGTGCTCATCATATCACAACGTGATATGCCAGTCAATACACTGCATAGAAAAAGTCCACTGTAATTCCATCAAAATTGCAGTGGACTTATGG
This sequence comes from Ruminococcaceae bacterium UBA7127, assembly GCA_002493005.1. GTDB lineage: Bacteria > Bacillota > Clostridia > Oscillospirales > Acutalibacteraceae > Ruminococcoides. The sequence goes on along the minus strand of DKXL01000025.1, from coordinate 32,296 downwards.
CGGAGAGAAGGTACGTTACATTAGATTATATGTATCATCTCGTTTGTTGGGTTCACTTGCTAATGGATACGTTTCATCTTCGCTCCTCGCTAAAAACAGTACACTGTACTGTTTTTTTAACGCTCGGCTTCGAATCCCGGATAACGTTCTGATAAAAGAAAGACAGCACAACTTCTAAAGTTGTACTGTCATATGGCGGAGAGAAGGGGATTCGAACCCCTGGTACGGTGGTAACCGTACACATGATTTCCAATCATGCTCCTTCGGCCAGCTCGGACATCTCTCCAAACACTGCTGACTATTATAACAAATCTTTTTTCAAAAATCAAGAGGGAATTACATCATTAATAGATTTGCAATTTTAATTTTTATATAAGATTTGATTCATTCTAACTCATAATATTCAAATACTACATTTTTATCCCTGACGATTCGATGATTTTGTTAATAAACTAAATTTTTTCAAAAAAAATTTTTTTAATTCTTCTACGGTTGCACAAATTCAAATTATATATTATAATATACCTTGTATTGTTATTTTTATTTGGCGCAAAGCCTTAGTTAGATGGAGGATTTTTTATGGAAAAGAAAGAATTAATGTACGAAGGAAAAGCTAAAAAGGTTTACTCAACTGCTGACCCTGATTTGTGTATCGTTTCCTACAAGGATGACGCTACTGCATTCAACGGCGAAAAGAAGGGTACAATCATCGGCAAGGGCGTTGTAAACAACCGTATGTCAAACTTTATGTTCAAGCTTCTTGAAAAGAACGGAATTGCAACTGACTTTGTTGAAGAGCTTAACGACAGAGATACAGTTCTCAAAAAGGTTGAAATCGTACCGCTAGAGGTAATCTTAAGAAATAAGGCTGCCGGCAGTCTTGCAAAGCGTCTTGGTCTTCCTGAGGGCACACCAATGAAAACTCCTGTTCTTGAGTTTTGCTACAAGAACGATGAATTGGGAGATCCGATGGTAAATGAGTATCATATACTTGCAGCAGGTTTTGCTACCAAGGAAGAAATTGACACAATTACCGAGATGTCATTCAAAATCAATGAGCTTATGATAGAGTTCTTCAAAGAATGTAACGTTGACCTCATTGACTTTAAGATTGAGTTTGGCAGATACAAGGGTCAGATTTTACTTGCAGACGAGATTTCTCCTGACACTTGTCGTTTCTGGGATATGGACACTCAGGAAAAACTCGATAAGGATCGCTTCCGTCGTGATATGGGCGGTGTTGAAGAGGCATATGCCGAGATGATGAAGCGCATTGGCTTGGCTTAATAAATCAACCGAATTCCTTAAACAAACCCTACAAATCGGATGGTGACACTTTGAATTATTCTTTCGACAAATTTGCACAAGAAGGGCTGCACGAGGAGTGCGGTGTATTCGGCATATTCAGTGACGGCTCAATTAATCCGGCTTACGCTTGCTACAACGGTCTTCTGGCGCTTCAGCACAGAGGACAGGAAAGCTGTGGTATAGCTGTATCTGATGAAGGTGTAATTGATTATCACAAAAATATGGGGCTTGTAACAGAGGTTTTCAATAATAATATTCTTGATACATTAAACGGACAGATGGCAATTTCCCATGTTCGTTATTCAACAGCAGGCGGCTCTGTGCTTGAAAATGCACAACCGCTTGTTATGCGTTATGTAAAGGGAACCTTATCGATTGCTCACAACGGTAATCTGACCAACGCAATCGAGCTTCGCCGTGTGCTTGAACAGCGCGGTGCAATTTTTCAAACCACAATCGACTCTGAGGTTATCTGCTATGTAATCGCCCGTGAACGTCTGAAATGTCACAGCGTTGAAGATGCAGTAGCCCGTACTATGCAGGTGCTTGAGGGTGCTTATTCATTACTTGTAATGAGTCCTCGCAAGCTGATTGCCGCCCGTGACCCTCACGGTTTTCGCCCTTTGTGTATGGGAAAATACAACGGCTCATATGTTTTTGCAAGCGAAAGTGCGGCGCTTGATGCCTGCGGTGCAGAGTTTGTGCGTGATGTTGAACCCGGCGAAATCGTTGTTGTCGACAACGACGGTGTTCGCAGTATGAAGCCTGATTTTGGCAATAAGAAAAAGTCACTTTGCATTTTTGAATACATTTATTTTGCTCGTTCGGATTCGTTCATTGACGGTGTAAGCGTCTACGAAGCACGCAAGCAGGCAGGACGAATCCTTGCAAGAACCTATCCTGTTGAGGCTGATATGGTAATCGGTGTTCCCGAATCGGGAATTGATGCCGCAATCGGCTACAGTGAGGAATCAGGCATTCCTTATGAAAAGGCTATTGTAAAAAACAGCTATATAGGCAGAACCTTTATAAAACCTAGCCAGTCGGAACGAATGAAAAGCGTTAAAATTAAACTCAACCCGATAGCAGATATGGTAAAGGACAAGCGTGTTGTAATTATTGACGACAGCATTGTGCGCGGCACTACTGTTGACAGAATAGTCACAATTTTACGAGAAGCAGGCGCAAAAGAGGTTCATATGCGCATCAGCTCACCTCCGTTTATGTGGCCGTGTTACTATGGAACAGACATTCCGTCACGCGGAGAACTTATTGCCTGCAACCATACTATCGAAGAAATAACCAAGCTCAGCGGAGCCGATTCACTGGGTTATCTTCCTGTTGAGTCGCTGCACGAAATGATTGGTTATGCTTCCACGGGCTTTTGTGACGGTTGCTTTACCGGCAACTACCCTGCCGCAATCACCAAAGAAACCTTCAAGGGCAAAGAGCGCGGCGGAATGAATTTTGACAAAAAAGACATATAAAATTTTACTTAAATTAAGATTGAAAGGATGTAAATAATGGTAAAAGACACTTACGAATCACCCTTGTCATCTCGTTATTCAAGCAAGGAAATGAAGTACATTTTCTCTCCTGACAAGAAGTTCAGAACATGGAGAAGACTTTGGATTGCACTTGCAGAGGCAGAAAAGGAGCTTGGACTTCCGATAACACAGGAGCAAATCGACGAGCTTAAGGCTAATGCCGACGACATCAATTATGAGGTTGCACAGGAAATTGAAAGCCGTGTTCGTCACGATGTAATGTCTCACGTTCATGCATACGGACAGCAATGTCCTAACGCAAAGGGAATTATCCACCTTGGCGCAACATCTTGTTACGTTGGTGACAATACTGACGTTATCATTATGACTGAGGGCTTGCAGCTTATCAGAAACAAGCTTATTACCGTTATTCGCAATCTTTCAAAGTTTGCTGACGAATACAAGGCGCTTCCAACCCTTGCGTTTACTCATTTTCAGCCTGCACAGCCGACAACAGTGGGCAAGAGGGCAACGCTTTGGATTCAGGAGCTTTTAATGGATCTTGAGGACGTTGAATACCAGCTTTCAAAGGCAAAGCTTCTCGGCTCAAAGGGTACAACAGGTACTCAGGCAAGTTTCCTTGAACTTTTTGACGGCGACCACGCAAAATGCAAGGAACTTGACAAAAAAATTGCCGAGAAAATGGGCTTTAAAGCTTGTTTTGCAGTATCGGGTCAGACTTATTCAAGAAAGCTTGATTCCCAATTTTTGAATGTTCTTGCAGGTATTGCACAGTCGGCTGCAAAGTTTTCTAACGATATTCGTCTTTTACAGCATCTCAAAGAGGTAGAAGAGCCGTTTGAAAAGAATCAAATCGGTTCATCTGCAATGGCTTACAAGCGCAATCCAATGAGAAGCGAACGTATAGGTTCGCTTTCAAGATATGTAATGTGCGATGTGCTCAACGGGTACTTTACAACTGCAACACAGTGGTTTGAAAGAACACTTGACGACTCTGCAAACAAGCGTTTGAGCATTCCTGAGGCATTCCTTGCCGTTGACGGCATTCTCTCACTCTATGCAAATGTTGCCGACGGTCTTGTAGTTTATCCGAAGGTAATTGAGCAGCGACTCAGAAAAGAGCTTCCGTTTATGGCTACCGAGAACATTATGATGGACGCTGTTAAAAAGCGCGGCGCAGACCGTCAGCAGCTTCACGAAAAAATCCGTGTTCACTCAATGAATGCGTCAAAGGTTATCAAGGAAGAGGGCGGCGAAAACGACCTTCTTGAGCGTATTGCAGCCGACGAGGCATTCGGCGTAACACTTGAAGAGCTTGAAACAATACTTCAGCCCGAAAAGTATACAGGCAGAGCCAAGGAGCAGACAGAGGACTTCCTTACTGAGTGCGTAGCGCCTGTGCTTGAAAAGTACAAAGACATTGAGTCAGATAAACCTGAAATCAACGTATAAATTAAATGACTAACGGAATAATTTTCCGATATATATAATTCAAGTAATATTTCACAATGCAATAAAGGAGTTTTGTATTATGGTTAAGGCAATCGTAGGTGCCAACTGGGGCGACGAGGGCAAGGGCAAAATCACCGACGTTCTCGCAAACGACAGTGACATTGTAATCCGCTTTCAGGGCGGTGCAAACGCAGGTCACACTATTGTAAACGATTTTGGTAAATTTGCGCTTCATCAGCTTCCGTCAGGTGTTTTTCATCAGAATATCACTAACATTATTGGCAACGGTGTTGCTTTTAGCGTTGAAAACTTCGTCAAAGAAATGGCTCATCTTGAAGAGCGTGGAGTTCCAAAGCCAAATATTATCATTTCCGACCGTGCTCAAATCGTAATGCCGTATCATGTTGCGTTTGACTGCTACGAGGAGGAGCGACTCGGCAAGAACTCATTTGGTTCAACCAAGAGCGGAATAGCTCCGTTCTATTCCGATAAATATTCAAAAATCGGCTTTCAGATTAACGAGCTTTTCGATGATCCCGATTCATTAAAGGCAAAAATCAAGCATGCGCTTGAAATTAAAAACGCTACACTCAAAAACCTCTACAATAAGCCTCCAATCACTGAGGAAGAGGTTTTTGATAAGCTTATGGAATACAAAGAGCAGTTAGCCCCATATGTCGGCGATGCATTTACATTCATTCACGAAGCGCTCAAGCAGGGCAAAAACATTCTTCTTGAGGGTCAGCTCGGCTCACTCAAGGACACCGACTTCGGTATCTATCCTATGGTTACTTCCTCAAACACAATCGCAGGCTACGGCGCAGTCGGCGCAGGTATCCCGCCGTATGAAATCAAAGAAATCATCACCGTTGTCAAGGCATATTCAAGCGCAGTCGGCGCAGGTGAATTTGTATCCGAAATATTCGGTGACGAGGCTGACGAGCTTCGCAGAAGAGGCGGCGACGGCGGTGAGTTTGGCGCAACAACAGGCAGACCGCGCCGTATGGGCTGGCTTGACCTTGTTGCAACTCGCTACGGTTGTATGGTACAGGGCGCAACACAGGTTGCATTTACCGTTCTTGACGTTTTGGGATATCTTAAAGAAATCCCGGTTTGCGTAGGTTACGAGCTTGACGGCGAAGTTATCGATTACTTCCCGTCAACAACCAAGCTCAAGCGCTGCAAACCAATCCTCAAAAAGCTCAAGGGCTGGAACTGTTCAATCGCAGGCATTACCGAGTACGACAAGCTTCCAAAAGAATGCCGTGAATACATCGAGTTTGCTGAAAAGGAGATTGGCGTACCAATCACAATGGTATCAAACGGCCCGGCAAGAAGCGATATAATTTACAGATAAATTACATTTAGGGGGCAAGGATATGAATAATAAGGAAACTGTAATCGTACTCGACTTTGGCGGTCAGTATAACCAGTTAATTGCACGAAGAGTTCGTGAGTGCAATGTGTACTGCGAAATTCTTCCGTATACTGTTGATATAGAAAAAATCAAGTCCATAAACCCCAAGGGCATCATCTTTACAGGTGGGCCAAACAGTGTTTATGACGAAACCTCACCGCACTATACTCCCGAAATTTTTAAGCTCGGCATTCCTATTTTGGGCATTTGCTACGGCTGTCAGCTAATGGCATATTCACTTGGCGGAGTAGTAGTGTCTGCAACAGATAATTCATCAAGCGAGTACGGCAAAACCGAAACTAAATACTCGGACGATATATTGTTTAACGGACTTCCGCAAAACGGAATATCGTGGATGAGCCATCGCGACTACATCAGCGAAGTGCCCGAGGGCTTTTCTGTGACAGCAACAACAGCAGTTTGTCCTGTTGCGGCAATGTCTTGCCCTGACAAAAAGCTATATGGCGTTCAGTTTCATCCCGAAGTTAACCACACCGAAAACGGCAAGGATATGCTTAAGTCATTCCTATATAACGTGTGTGAGTGCAAGGGTGAATGGAAGATGGAGAGCTTCATTGAATCCACAGTAGCTCAGCTCAAACAGCAGATAGGGGACAAGGGTGTAGTTTTAGGCTTGTCGGGAGGAGTTGATTCCTCGGTTGCAGCGGCACTTCTCAGCAAGGCGGTCGGCAAGCAGCTTACCTGCGTTTTTGTAGATCAAGGCTTGATGCGCAAGGACGAGGGTGACTTTGTTGAACAAACCTTTACAAAGCTGTTTGATATGAACTTTGTACGCATAAATTGTCAGGATGATTTTCTTTCAAAACTTAAGGGAGTAAGCGAGCCTGAGGAAAAGCGCAAGATTATCGGCACGGAGTTTTACAAGGTATTTTGGAACAAAATCCGCGAAAGCTATGGCGAAGGCTATTTTGCGCAGGGCACAATTTATCCCGACAGAATTGAAAGCGGCAAGGGTGACGCCGCCAAAATCAAAACCCACCATAATCAGGTCGGCATACCTGAGGACATAGATTTTGCAGGCGTAATCGAACCGCTCAAAGACCTCTTCAAAGACGAAGTCAGAGCAGTAGGCGAAAAACTCGGACTTCCTCACGAGCTTGTATGGCGCCAGCCGTTCCCGGGGCCGGGACTTGGTGTGCGTGTAATCGGAGAAGTAACAGCCGAAAAGGTGCGTATTTTGCAGGAAGCCGATGCAATTTTGCGTGATGAAATGGATAAATGCGGATATGCAGAGCAAATGAGCCAGTTTTTTGCAGTGCTTCCGGGAGTAAAAACAGTAGGAGTAATGGGGGATGCCCGCACTTATGACGAGCTTGTCGCAATCAGAGCAGTAACAACTGACGACTTTATGACAGCCGACTGGGCAAAAATCCCATATGAAATCCTCGGCAGAGTGTCAAACCGTATCATCAATGAGGTTGACCACGTTAACCGAGTAGTGTACGACATAACCTCAAAACCACCCGGCACCGTCGAGTGGGAATAACTTAATTTATATTTCACCGTAGGGGCGACCATAGGTCGCCTTTTTGCTTTGTAAATTGAATCCGTGACCACCCACCCGGTAGGGGCGACCATTGGTCGTCCGAAAACGGATTGCCGTTGTCGGGCAACAGCCGTATAAAAATATATCGACCTACCTGCTCGAATTGGTTGCAACGTCACGTTGCCGGCGTCACGCCTCCGGTTATCATTGCAAATTGAATAAGTCTGTTCGTGCAAATTTCAAATATGCTGTTGCATTTTACGAATAATTAGGGTATAATAATTACAGCAAACTTGGAAGGAGCGAATGTTATGCCAAATATAAAACCTGTGTCTGATTTGAGAAACTATACGGAGGTACTGCGAGATATTGCGGTTGGAGAGCCTGTGTTTTTGACAAAAAACGGCAGGGGTAGATATGCCATTGTCGATATGGAGGAATACGAAAAAACAAAGGCTGTAATTAAGCTGATGGGCGAGCTTTCCAAAGGCGAACAGTCCGCAAAGGAAAAAGGTTGGACGGATATTGTTGATGTTGAGAAAATGTTAGGTATTGTGCATGACTGAGATAAAATTTTCACCGGAAGCAATCGCAGATTTAGAGCAGACGAAGGCATATATTACGGAAGAGCTTTGCAATGAGCAGGCGGCAATAGGTACGGTCGCAAAAATAACAAAGAGAATCCGTATGCTTTCTGGTTTTCCCGAAAGCGGTGCTCCGCTTTCTTCTATAGTGTATTTTGAAACAGACTACCGTTTTTTGGTCTGCGGTAATTATACGGTGTTTTACCGAATCGAAAATCATACAGTAAAGATTGTCCGTGTACTTTACGGACGGAGGAACTTTATACAAATCCTATTTGGAGAGCCGAGCGACATCTAAATACTGCTTCATAGAAAAATACTTAAAAACGGTCGGGCAACAAACGTATTAAAATATATCAACCTACCTGCTCGAAATGTGAGCGGCGTCACGCCAATCACAATAAGCAACAGTTGCTCTTACACAAACCATAAATACAAAAGTAATAACATTTCTCATTAATCGGGATTCCAAAGGGAAACCCTTTGGTCGATTCAAGGAAAGGGGATTTTTAAGGGGAAAGGGAATCGAAATCCCTTTCCCCTTAAATTTGCTTTCTTTTCGTGGTTTTCTTTTCAAACAAAAGAAAATCACATAAAAAGCCATATATAAATTGTCGGGCAACTAACGCATAAAAACACATCACCCTATCTACTCGAATTGTGAGCGGCGTCACGCCGCCCTTTGGTCGCCTTTTTACTTTGTAAATTGAATCCGTGACCACCCACCCGGTAGGGGCGACCATTGGTCGTCCGAAAACGGATTGCCGTTGTCGGGCAACAAACGTATTAAAATATATCAACCTACCTGCTCGAAATGTGAGCGGCGTCACGCCGCCTTTTCAAACAAAAGAAAATCACACCCCCACCACTATACAAAATACACTCAAATTTTTCAATATAACCACAATATATATATCAAATTGACATAATCGGCTTGATATACAATATAGTTAACTTTACCAAAATGGTTGCAAACAATTATGTACTATGCACAATGATATTGTCAAAACGACAATTTTGTTTTCTAATAAGTCAAATAATCATCAAAACTAACAAATATAGTAAAACCCGTCTAAAAATATTGAAAGTAATTGATTAAAATGTTATAATTGGATGTAAATAAATGTGGGTCAGTGCGCTCATTTTGACCGAAACAAAGCAATAATCAATCAATTGTTGCAATTAACAAACAGCACACAACTAATTATCGTTGATTTAATTTAATTGTTAATTGTACATTGTAATGTTTTCACCGTTGGTCAGGCGGTAAAAGCCAAAATTCGCTCGCAAATCTCACATTAAACCAAAATATTAGGTTATGGAGGTAATAAATTATGAAAACAAAAATTTCTCGTATCGGCAAAAGCTCATTGTCAATCATCCTTTCAATAATGATGATAATTTCAACAATGCTTGTTGGTGTAATTAATACTTCTGCTACATCCGACAAGTTTACATCTGGCGATACTATTTACTTTGATATTAATTCAAGCAGCGTGAAGGGTGACGGTAACATTTGGTCTTCTGGCGCAAAAATCGTTGCACTTTTCTATTATCAAGATAATGATAATAGGTGTTATGAGACAAAAAACGACAGTTTTAGTGATTCTAACGTGAACAATAAGAAGACGCCATCTTCTTATACAAATGTTTCTAATGTGAATGGAGATATATATAAGGTTACTGTTCCTGCTGCGAATCTTGGTTCTGTAAGATTTCTACGTTTAAAATCTGATGGAACTGAATTTTGGAATTATTCTTTACGTATGTCAGTTGACAGTAAGGGTACAAAGAATTGTGTAAAATTGGATAGCTGGGATAATAATTCATCTTGGTCAACTTATACAGTGCAGAATCCTGATGTAGCTTCATCTGTATCACTTACAGCTACACCATCGCCTGCTGAAAAGAATAATCCCATTACTTTGACTGCTACTCTTAGCAGTAAAGCATCAGGTCTTGGCGATGTTACATACACATTCACTAAGACTTCAGACGGAAATGGTACATTTAAAGATAATAAGAGTACGGTAACCACCAGCGCAACATCTGCTACTGCTACTTTTACACCATCCGGCACAGGTTCATATACCTTTAAGGTAGTTGCTTCTGCAACCGGTTATACATCAGTTGAAAATACAGTAACAGTAAATGTAACTGCACCTGAAGAATACTATTTAACCGGTTATATGGGTGGAAATTTTGGTACTGATAAAGGTTACAAGTTTACGGAAACTGCAACTAAGGGTATATATTCATGTAAGATTACACCTACCGCCGATTTGTATGCATTGATTACTGATACATCAACATATTACGGTCCTGGTAAAAGTAATGTAGTATTGACCGAAAAACAATGGTCAGAGCAAGGTACAACTGTTAAAAAAGATGAGTATAATAAATGGGGTATTACAGGACAATCAGGTAAAGAAATAATAATTTACTGGGATTCTGCTAATGAAAAAATTAAATGGGAATCCGCTGTTGAAAAATATACTCTTACTTTGAACGTAGGTAACAACGGTAAAGGTAAGATTGACAGCGAAACACAGATTGCCGGTTCAAGCAGTACATCAAAATCTCTCGAAAAGGGATCAAGCTACGAAATTACTGTTACTCCTAACACAGGCTATGAGGTTGATGCATTCACAGTTGGTGGTGTAGACAAGAAATCCTCATTGACAAACGGAGTTTATAGCGGCACTAATATTACTGCTGACACTACTGTTGCAGTAACATTCAAACAGTCTAATTACACCGTTACAAAGGGAACTGAGTCTAACGGTACATTTACTGTTGATAAGACAAGTGCTCATTATAACGATACAATTACAGTATCCGGCATTACTCCTGCAAATGGTTACTTAGTAAGCGAAGTAAAATATACATATGGCACTTCAACAGGCACAGCTTCTCTTTCTTCGGATAAAAAGTCTGCAACATTTAAAATGCCTGCTTCAAATGTTACTGTAAATGTTACATTTGTTTTGGATAACTATGCAATAACCAAAACTGTTGACCCATCAACATCAGGTACTATTACAGTCAAGAAAAATACAACTGAAGTATCAACATATAAAATGGGCGATACACTTACTTTAACTGCAACCCCTCAATCTGGATATAAGTTCAAGAGCTTTACTGTTACCGGTGGCATAACTGCAACTATTACAACAGACACACCATTAGTAAATATAGCTTCAAATGGTGTTGTAACTTATAATTTGTCAACAGCCGGCAAATACGGAGCTATCACAATCACTGCAAACTTTGAAAAGATTGTTTACACAGGTATCACAGGTGTAGCCAAGTATTCAACAACAGGCGCTGATGGCTCATACACCAATACTCTTCCGGATGCGACTGTAACAGTAGATTCAAGCGGTACCATTGATGGTATTGCCGTTACTGCTCCTGAAGTAGCCGGTTATAAATTTGCCGGTTTCTCGGCAACAAACGGTACTTTGACTGATGTAAACACAACTAATCGTACAGCTAAATACGCACCAACAAGTAACAATGGTGTTGTTACAGCTCAGTATAAAAAGATTTATAGTGTTACAACCACAGCAGGTGATCATGGCTCAATTTCTGCCTCAACTACTTCTGCTGCAGGTGAACAATATACAGTTACTGTAACTCCTGCGTCTGGTTATCAGATAAAATCAATTACTGTTAATGGTACTCCAATAACTACTCTTACAAGCGCTCAAAAGCGTAAGGCTTACACTTACACAGGCACTGCTACCTCTGATGAAACTGTTGCTGCTGAATTTGAAGAAATTACTGCATTTACAATTACTGCTTCTTCAAACAACACTTCATGGGGTACTGTAGTTGTGAACAAAACAACTGCTGAGCCGAATGATACTGTAACAGTTACGGCAACCGAAGTTGCAGGTACCTTTCAGAAGATTACTGTTAAAACTGATTCCGGAACATCAGTCGAGGAAGGCACTTCAAAAACATTGTCATTTACAATGCCGGAGTCTGACGTAATCATAACAGCAACCTTCACCGAATATCAGGGTAAATCTGATTACTATTACGACGGTTATGACGCTAGTGGCAATTCTCTCAGTGATTATAAAGACCAACAGTTGTCCGAGAGCAAAATCGGCGGTGTAGCATATGGCTACTATTCTCCGAACAGAACCGGTAACGACCAGCTCTTTACAATTAAGAAAAGCTCAGGCTCATCATCTCCTTCCGGCACAAGATATGTGTATTTTACAAATAGTGTGGGTTGGTCTGATTTACATTGTCACTTCTGGGTAGATAAGGGAGAAAACAAAACAACTTGGCCTGGTACCAAAATGGTATGGATTGAAAACAATAAATCTAATCAAGGCGTCTATAGAGTTGAAATTCCTGCTGGTGCTAACAGATGTAAAATAAACGACGGTAAGCAAACAGGCGGTAACGAAAGTAAAGAGATTAACTTAGCTGATACCAATGGTGCCTATTATTTAGAGAATAATGATGTTAAGCAGTGGTCAGATCCGCCAAATGATGCCGGCTTAGGTTCAGCATCTTCATCGGCTACTGTTTACTATTGGGATTCCGGTGTATACATCAATGATGCTAAAAAAGGCTCAAACTTTACACTTCAGGATCACGGTGCTAATAATAAAAAATATGCAAAATTGTCCACTAATGAAGATTATTACATTATTGTTTATTATCCCGGCGAAACCTATACCATTAACGGCGAATCATTTACCGTACCGGTCGATAAGCCTATTGTTGTTGCATCAACAACTCTTCCGGGTGTAGTTTCTAACAAGGTAACTGTATACGCAAAAGACGGTACAATTCGTGCAGGTTACCAAAAATATGCCGATATGGCTGATACAAAAGTAACATCAGGCGCAACCCTTAAACAGGAACATACATATTATGGGCAGTATGTTGCTAAAAAGGGTGCTACAATCACTATTCAAACAACAATTGCAACTGGATACAGAAATGATTATTACGTAAAGGCTTTCTGCATCAATGGCGACTCATATGGCGTCATTACAAAATCTGAGGCGGAAGCTCACAAATCTGATGGTGTATATACCTGTACCTATGCAATTCCTGATGCAGATAATTTCACAGGCAATACTATTGAAATCACTCCAATTTATTACTACTTTGATGATGAAGACACTGTTACATTCTACGTTGAAGGTAGAACCGAAGAATTAGCAGATGTTGCTGGTGATACACTTTCTGTTTATGCATTCTATCAAGGTGGTGCAGATGCAACCGTAGCGTTTAATGCTGAAAATATGCAAGCATTTGGTGGCTATCCCGGACAGCCGCTTGTTAAAGACGGTGGTCGTTTCTATATGCAGGTTCCAAAGCATCTTAACGGCAATACATCTCGTCCTATTTCAGGTATCACACTTTCTAACTATGTTTGGGATGATATTCACTCGCTTCGTGTTGAGAACGGTACGGGGAACAATCGTAACAACATTCAGACCTACGACTATAACTGCTTCTTAAGAATTAATGATGTTAAAAAGGCAAGGGATATCTTCTTTGAATTCAAATACAGAAATGGCGGTAACAACAAAATTGCTGATATTGGTGGCAAAATTACCGATGAAAATGTTTCTTGCTTAAAAAATGGTTGGGAAGACTTGACTAACCACTTGGGTGGTCTTGTAGATATTTATAATGATAATATTTCCGGAAGCACAGACGGCAAAGAACCGCTTCACGTTGTATCTAACGGTTATATTGACAATGGTTCCCAGACTTATGCTACTGAGTGGAATGTATATGCTCCTGCCAGTAAAGGTGGTAATCTAATAGGCGTAATTTCACCTACTGCTTTGCTTGCTGAAAATGCTGACGGTATCATTTATGGCAGTAAAATAGATACTTATAAAGCTACTTATAATGCACTTGAGAAATATAAGGGATATCCTGTAAGAATAACCTACGAAAAAGCAATGTGGAACGATGAAGGCAAAGCTGACGGTGATTCTCAAGGTGGCGAGAAGGCTCTTCGTATCGACGGTCGCTGGACATATATTACCAACGATGATTTTGCCGAAGGCAAAGTTGAGATTCAGTACGCTAATACTTTAAATGATGAGTTTGTAACTGATTCGTTTACTGAGGGCACAAACCAAGGCTCACAAACAGGAACAAAAGCATACTTCACAAATGAAGATTTCTATCATGAGACATCTTCAGGTTCTATTCGAGTTAATCCTGATGAATACTTTACCTTTGCAGCAGAAACTGACCCTGACAACCAATATATGTTTGTTGGTTGGTGGAAACGTTCAGTTGACGGCACTTATGTTCCGATGACAGAGGCACGTTCACATATGGTTGGTAATGATACCTTTGTTGCTCGTTTTATCAAAACTCCTGACGGCAACCTAAGTGTTAAACATCAGCTTTACAATAGTGATTCTCCTGTTGTTGAAAATATGCCGCAAATTTACGGCGGACAGGGTAACTGCTATGTTAAGGTTGAGATTATGGATGGAGACACCGTAATTGCAACATTTGGTAACACTACTTCTGCAACATCAGTTTCTGTTGATCAAAAGTACATTCGTGCTGATAGTACTTATAAAATGAGAATTACTTTAACAACAGTAATGAAGGGTAAGAATACATTTGAAGATATTTATCGAAGAACTGAAAGAATCCCTGCATATACTAGCGTTAAAACTGCTGAGAGCGACGAGGATGGTATATCAACTGTAATTTCAGGAAATGTTGCTACAACCGTTCGTTATTATCCAATTGACAGACTCTTTAAAGATTCAGATGGTAATCTCCAGGATGTGCAGATAGTTAAGACCGCAAATTACTATTCTAACATCAAAACTGTTAATAAAGATTTTAAAATAACATATTACTTCTATGATCGCTTTGGCACAGAGCAGAAATATGTTGTAAAGGGCGGCTTACCTGAGGGTCAGAATGCTCTTGAAGAACAAGATTTGATTGATAATGCTCCATACGAAAAGAACTTTATTAAAGACTTTGCTTGGAATTTTAACAAAACAGGCGACAACTGTTATCAAATTTACGAACAAGACGGCGTTTCAACTGCTGTTGTTCATTCTGATCAGCCTACAAAGAAGGTTTATGTATCTTACAGTTCAAGTTTTAAAACTGAAGGTGCTTATGACAAAATCCTTGAATTTGAATATGGTTCACTTGTAACTGTTGACGGCAAAAAGCTCAATGCTCCTGAAACTAATCCGGAAAATGATAAAGAGAAGTTCAGCCACTGGGAGATTTGTAATGATGATGGTGATTTTGTCACTAATGTTTATTCAAGATGGTTTAATTACGTTCTTTATGATAATTACCTTATCAAGCCGATTTATAAACAAACTCCCGATTCTATAACAACGTCCGGTATTTCTGCAACAATCCAGTTCCTTGAGTATTCAAGAAACCAGTGGACAGACGATTACGGTGATCAGCCTGCTGACGGATCATTTGACAGAATCTTTGCGGACTTTGCTTTGTCATTCACAAAGAACGGCGAGTTGATTAAACCTGCTGATAACGAATGCGGTATTGTTCTTGCAGTTGGCCCGAATCTCGATACATTTGGCAACACAAATTTGGCTAATATTAAATTCAATACTGATGATGCTAAACTTAAGGACTTCATATTAAACGGCACTGCATATGAAAGTGACGGCGCTAATGGCACAGTTAAGGCTGTTAAATCTTCAATAGTTAAGAAACTTGACAACAAAAACAGAGTTGAACTTTATAATCGCTTCAAGAACTCACCTGCAAATACAGATCCTGTAATCAAAGCATATTCTTATATTATTGTTGACGGTGAAGTAACATTGAGCAAGCCTGTTTACATCAGTCTTAAAGATGAGTCAATAAAGACTTATACTCATAGCGTAGGATAAGGAGGATTGTTGACATATGAAAAAAACATATGATACCCCTGAAATCGAAGTTATCAAATTTTCATTTGATGAAATTATGGCTAATGTTGATATCAGTGACCCTGAAACTTTAGAAACCGGCGGTGACGACGTAGACCTCGGATGATGGTATAACTAAATGTGTTTTATGTTAGGCAATCGCTTTGGCGGTTGCCTAACGACAATGAGGTGTTTTTATGAGAAAAACATTAAAAATTTCTCTTTCTTTACTTATAGTTTCCGTATTAACGGCAATTTCTGTTTTTCAATTCAACGCGGCGTCATATCTTATTCAAGATGGTTTTACTTATGAACCCGTTGCCAACCAAAACGCCGTAATATATGGATACGACAATCGTAATTTGGATCTTTCTATTCCGTATAAATTAGGTGATAGCTATGTTTCTGAGATTGGCAAATATGCATTTATGAATAACAGCTCCATCACTTCGGTTTCTTTTTCAAATGCGAAGATGCTCAGCAAACTTAATTCATATTCTTTTGCAAACTGCACTCAGATAACATCTATTGTTTTGCCGATTTGGATTAATGAAATTTCCGTGTCGACATTTCAGGGGTGTACTTCATTAGCTTCAATTACTATTTACAGTAATCTTGATACGATTCCTAATCAAGCCTTTTACAACTGTCAGTCCCTTGACAATGTAAGGCTTCCTGAAACTGTCAATTCAATAGGCAACTATGCTTTTGGTGAATGTAATTCACTTAGTTCGATTTACATTCCAAAAACCACTACGTCTATATCTGCAAATGCTTTTAGAAATTGTTCAAATTTAACCATACACGGTGAATTTGGCTCTTATGCAGAGCAGTATGCAAACGAAAACAATATTCCGTTTGTCGGTACTGTAACTCATAAAATCGGTGATGTTGACCTTGACGGTTACGTAAATGTTAAAGATGCAACACTTGTTCAGTCATACTCAGCTTCAATTATTGAGCTTAAAGGTGAGAGCCTGGTGCTTGCGGACGTCAATGGTGACGGAAGTGTAAACATAATTGATGCAACCGAAATTCAAAAAATCGCTGTTGAAATGTGATTTGTTAAATTATAAAAGGCTCACTTATGTGAGCCTTTTTGCAATAACGATTATATATTTAAAGCCAATATAATATTGATTGTTAGGAGATTGCCTGTGCCAAAATATAAAATAGCCGATTTTATCGTCGAATTTTCGCCAAAGTATAATAAGCTAAAATCACTTGCATCAGCGTTCGAGTACAAAGGAGCTCGCGAGATTGATTTTTCGTTAAATGTAACTGATGAGCGCCTTAAGTCATTGCACGCAAAAATGACTGACGGCACGACTATAGAACAGGCTGAAGAATTTGCCTATGCAAATTTGTTTAACAAATCAATAATCGAACATAATGCAATGCTTGTTCATTCATCGGCCATTGTTTATGACAGTGAGGCATATCTTTTTGCAGGTCGTTCGGGTATTGGCAAGTCAACGCATGCTAAGCTGTGGCAGGAAGCCTTTGGAAATAAGGTTAGTATCATTAATGACGACAAACCTGTTGTGCGTATCAAAAGCGACCGCTGTGTCGTATTTGGAACTCCCTTTGACGGCGGCAGTGGTATTGCAAATAATGCAAGTGCGCCGCTCAAAGTAATAATTTTTATTGAGCGTGGGGAAGAGAATACAATCCGAAAAGCAAACTATGCTGAGATAATTTCAAATCTATATCAGTCAACTGTACATCACCTTGACAAGCAACCTGCCTCGGCAATGCTTGATAATTTTGACATGTTGATACCGATGTGTGATTTTTATATTCTCAGGTGCAACACTGACATTTCAGCCGCCCACACTGCATTTAATGCCTTAATCTCAAAATAGCGGCGAATTCCTTTGTTTTTAACCTTGTGGTTAAGTATCTCACATAGTGGTGTTATTAGTTTTTGCGTTAACAAACCATCTGTTTTCCTCAAGGAACAAATATCTTTCCTTTCCTAAAATCGTGCAGGTATATCGTATGCCTGCGCCTCCTGCTTTCAGCGAAGCCGCATATCTTACATCCGAGATTTTATCAATACTGTATTTTTTGTTATCATCCCAATAGATGTATTCGGGGAGCAGATTGCCGTCACAATCAAAAATAGCAGAAACCTTGATATATTTTTTCATATTCCATTACCTCTTACAAATATCCGACAGGATGAATTGTGTGATCGTCTTTTGGATTAAATCCTGACAAACCGTTGTCGTCAAGCAAAACGGCAGGGCGCAAAACGTAATTGCCGAAACGTTTTTTTAGAATATCTATAGTTTTATCAAGCTGTTCATTTTGGAACAGCTTTTTTTCGTCTTTAAGAATACTCAGCTGATGGGGAACATCATTATGCACAAAGTCTGTAACGCTCACGCCTATACTTCTTATCGGCCGTTGCATTTTGTAGCTTTTTCTAAACAGTTCTGTGGCTGCTTTAAAAACTTCATTAGTTATGTTTGTGTAATCCTCAAGAGTACATTGCCTTGTAACTGTATGAAGTTCATTGTCGCGAATACTAATATTTACGGTTTTTGCCAAAAATCCCTGCTCTCGCATTCGTCTGCAAACGCTTTCACACAGCACATACATAACAATTTTGACATCCTTATAGTTTTTCATATCTCTTGGTGTTGTGGTGGAATTTCCAATAGACTTTGCTTCGCTGTTTGAGTCCATATGAGAAACAGGAGAGGAGTCATATCCGTTTGCAAAGCCATAAATCAAATCTCCCCACTTGCCAAGATGTGAGCGCAGCAGTGCAGGGCTGCTCTGTGCAATATCGCCGATGGTGTAAATGCCTATATTGTTTAGCTTTTTCTTTGTCGCCTTGCCGACATACAGCAAGTCTTGTGCAGGAGCGTTCCACACAATGCTTTTGTAGTTTTCTCGTGTAATCTGAGTTATTGCGTCGGGCTTTTTATAGTCACTGCCGAATTTAGCAAATATTTTATTAAAGCTTATGCCAATGCTGACAGTGATTCCAAGCTCAAATTTAACACGCTCGCTTATTTCCCGGGCAATTTCTATTCCGCTTTTCTCGGTGTTGTGCGTAACATCAAGCCATGCTTCGTCAAGCCCGAATGGTTCAATCAAATCAGTGTAATCGCTGTATATCCGCCTTGCCATTTTTGAAAATCGTTTGTACAAATCAAAGTGAGGAGGCACAGTTAAAAGCTCTGGACATTTTTGCTTTGCCTGCCAAATAGCTTCGCCTGTTTTGATGTTGTACCGTTTTGCTATCTCATTTTTGGCAAGAATAATTCCATGTCTGTTTTCGGCGTTGCCGCTTACTGCCACGGGCTTGTTGCGTATTTCAGGATTATGCAGACACTCTACGCTTGCAAAAAATCCGTTGCAGTCACTGTGCAGAATAACCCTGTCTTTTTTATATTTAGTTCTGTCAACTGTATTGCTGATATCCACAAAATCCCCTCGAACAAACGTTTAACTATATTATAGAACAACAGTTCGACTGTGTCAACAGAAAAATTTAAGTATTTTAAATAATTTTTAAATGTGATATATTTATTAAGAACAGCAGTAATTTACAGCAAATAAAGTCGAGATATTTTAATCAGAATATTTTATAATACAGCTATAGGGTGGTGACATTATGAACGAGCAAATAGAAGCTGTACAGCGAATGCAGGATTATATAGACCAACACCTTTATGAAAGCGTAACTTTGGCAGAATTATCTAAGGTATCTATGTATTCTCCTTGGTATTCATATAGATTATTTAAAAGTAATCTTGGGGTAACTCCATCGGATTATATTAGAAAACTCAGATTGTCAAAGTCAGCATTAAGACTCAGAGATGAGAAAATCAAAGTAATTGATGTTGCTCTTGAAAGCGGTTACGACAGTACAGATGGCTATCAGCGTGCTTTTTATAATGAATTTGGCTGTAATCCAAAGGAATATGCTCAAAATCCGGTACCGATTTATCTGTTTAAGCCCTATAAAATAAAATATTCTAATTCAGAGGAGAAAAGTATGGAAAAGGTAAAAAATATCTACATTCAGCAAATAACAAAGAGCGAAAGAAAAGTTATAATCAAAAGAGGAATAAAGGCAGAGCATTATTTTGATTATTGCAGTGAGGTTGGCTGTGATGTTTGGGGACTGCTTATGAGTATGAAGTCCTTGTGTGGCGAACCTGTGTGCTTGTGGCTGCCGCAAAAGTACATCAAACCTAACACATCAAAATATGTACAGGGTGTTGAGGTATCGCTTGATTATAACGGCAGCATACCTGACGGGTTTGATATAATAACGTTGCCGGAGTGTAAATATCTTAAATTTCAAAGCGAACCGTTCAAGGAGGAGGACTACGGCATAACTATACAGCAGGTATGGGAGGCGATTGATAAATATAACTTTGAAGCTGCCGGTTTAAAGATTGATGATGAAAATCCACGCATCCAACTTGAACCCATAGGTGAAAGAGGATACATTGAGCTTGTTCCCGTAAAATAATATCAACAGCGCCGTTACAACTTTTGTTGTGACGGCGCTGTTGTTTGGCAGAGAAGATTCAAGCAAGATGTGCAAACAATTAAATTGCCATTTCCTTATACTATATATTGATTACATATGTGTAACTCTCATTTACAAAAACTATATCTTGTGTTACAATCTAAAATGTATATTTATGGATAAAATTAGGAGGTTCAATTATGGAAGCGTACAAACAGGAATTTATTGAATTTATGGTAGACAGCAAGGTGCTCAAATTTGGTGAGTTTATTCTCAAGAGCGGCAGAAAGTCACCCTTTTTTATGAACGCAGGTCTTTATGTTACCGGTGCGCAGCTTGAAAAGCTTGGCGAATATTATGCAAAGGCTATATATGAAAACTACGGAGCAGGTTTTGATGTTCTTTTTGGACCTGCATACAAGGGCATTCCGTTAAGTGTTGCAACAACAATGGCATTTCACAGACTTTACGGCAAAGAAATCAGATATTGCTCAAACAGAAAAGAAGCTAAGGATCACGGTGATGCAGGTATTCTTCTCGGCAGTCCGATCAAGGACGGCGACAAGGTTGTAATCATAGAGGATGTAACCACATCAGGCAAATCTATTGAAGAAACCTTTCCTATTATCAGGGCGCAGGGCGACGTTGAAATCGTAGGCCTTATGGTATCTCTAAATAGGATGGAGAGAGGCAAGGGAACTCAGAGTGCACTTGATGAAATCAAAGAGAAATATGGCTTTGAAGCTAATGCAATCGTCACTATGGCTGAGGTTGTAGAGCATCTCTACAACAAGGAATATGACGGTAACATTATCATTGACGATAAAATAAAGTCAGCTATTGATGCTTATTATGAGGAATACGGCGTAAAATAATAACCGAAAAAGAGGATTTGTTATGGCAGCAAAGTCGGGCGGAGAGCATTCCGGGCACAGAGAAAGAACTAGAAAAAAGTTCATAGAAAACGGACTTGATGTGTTTGAACCGCACGAGGCTTTGGAAATGTATCTTTTTTACGCAATTCCCAGAAAGGATACTAATCCGCTTGCTCACAGGCTGCTTGACAGATACCTGACTATTAGCGGTGTATGTGATGCGCCTGTTGATGAGCTTATGAATGACTTTGGTTTGTCGGAATCAGCTGCTGTATATCTAAAAATGCTTCCGCAGATGTCAAGACTTTATGTTGAATCAAAGCTGTCTGATGTATGTATCGTAGGCGATAGGGATATAGGAGAAATGTTTCAGGCAAAGTTTATCGGCAGAAAGAACGAAGAGCTTGCGGTGCTGTTGTGTGATTCTAAGGGCAAGATGCTGTACTTTGGCATAATAGCAAAAGGCTCTATCAATTCAACCGATTTACCTATACGCAAGATTGTTGACCTTGCTCTGCGTCACAATGCAAAATCTGTATATATTGCTCATAATCATCCGAGTGGTTCGGCACTTCCATCGAATGCTGACCTAAAAACAACAAAGCTTATTTATCAGACTCTTGCAAATGTGGGTGTTAAACTGCAAGACCATTATATAATAACAGATGAGGATTATGTATCATTATACGACAGCTATAGGAGCAGACTCTTTATATGCGATTAATTACAACCAACTTTTCTATAATATTCAACGGTGATGTAAATAATGGAATTTAAGCTTCATTCAAAATACAAACCAACAGGTGATCAGCCTCAGACAATTGATAAACTGGTCAACAGCATTAACAGCGGCAATCGGGAACAAACCTTGCTTGGCGTTACAGGATCGGGCAAAACCTTTACAATGGCGAATGTTATTGAACGTGTTCAGCGGCCAACGCTTGTGCTTGCACACAACAAAACTCTTGCTGCTCAGCTTTGCAGTGAGTTCAAGGAGTTCTTCCCCGAAAATGCCGTGGAATATTTTGTTTCCTACTATGACTATTATCAACCCGAGGCATATGTTGCTCACACAGATACTTATATTGAAAAGGATTGTGCGGTCAATGATGAAATAGACAAGCTGCGCCACAGTGCAACACTTGCTCTGTCAGAACGCAGAGATGTAATTATTGTTGCTTCGGTTTCCTGTATATACAGCTTGGGCGACCCTATTGATTACCGCAATATGGTTATCTCACTTAGACCGGGGATGGAAAAGAGCCGTGACGACCTTGTCAAGAAGCTCGTTGAGCTGCAATATGAGCGTAACGACGTTAATTTCATTCGTAACAAATTCAGAGTCCGAGGTGACGTTGTTGAGATTTTTCCTGCTTCGTCAAATGATTCTGTTATAAGAGTTGAATTTTTCGGTGATGAAATTGACAGAATTTCCGAAATTAATCCGCTGACAGGCGAGTTAAAAGCAATTTTAAAGCATGCTGCGATTTATCCTGCGTCCCACTATATCGTATCAAGAGATAAAATGAAAACTGCTCTTGACGAAATTGAAAGAGAATTGCAGGAAAGACTTGCATATTTTCGTGAAAACGGTAAGCTGCTTGAAGCACAGCGGCTTGAGCAGCGCACTCATTATGATATGGAGATGTTGCAGGAAATCGGATTTTGCACAGGAATTGAAAATTATTCCCGAATTTTATCAGGCAGAGCACCCGGTTCAACTCCATTCACTCTTCTTAGTTATTTTCCTGACGATTTTCTGCTGTTTGTGGATGAGTCGCACGTTACTCTGCCGCAGGTGAGAGGAATGTTTGCGGGCGACTTTGCTCGTAAAAAGAACCTTGTTGACTATGGCTTCAGATTACCGTCTGCTTTTGATAACCGCCCGATGAATTTTGATGAATTTTATGCAAAAATAAATCAGGCAGTATTTGTCAGCGCTACTCCCGGTGACTTTGAAACAGAAAAATCAGCTGTTATTGCAGAGCAAATCATTCGCCCTACAGGGCTTCTTGACCCTGAGATTTCGGTCCGTCCTACAGAGGGACAGCTTGACGATTTAGTGTCTGAAATCAATCTCAGAACGGCAAAAAAGCAGCGCACTCTTGTTACTACTCTCACCAAAAAAATGGCTGAAGATCTTACGACATATCTTGAAAAAACGGGAATTAAGGTTCGTTATATGCACCATGACATTGATACCGTTGAGCGTATGGAAATTGTGCGGGATTTAAGGCTTGGCGAGTTTGACGTTCTTGTTGGAATAAATCTTTTGAGAGAAGGTCTTGATATTCCCGAGGTGTCGCTGGTTGCTGTGCTCGACGCCGACAAAGAGGGATTTTTGCGCAGTACACGCTCTCTTATACAGATTACCGGACGTGCCGCACGTAACAGCGAGGGCACTGTAATTATGTATGCTGACAGCGTTACAGAATCAATGCGTGTTGCAATAACTGAAACTGAGCGGCGACGTGAAATTCAGATGAAGTATAACGAACAGCACGGCATCACGCCGACCACTATTGTAAAAAAGGTCAGCGAAATACTTGAAATATCAACTCATAATGAAGATGAGTTTAAAAATACAAAAAAGCTTTCAAAAGCACAAAGGCAACAGTTGATAGAAAAACTTACAAAAGAAATGAAAGCTGCCGCAAAGCTTCTTGAATTTGAACACGCTGCATATTTGCGTGATAAAATTAATAAGTTGCGTGGCGAGAAATAAAATATAGCTTATAAAATTGTTAGCTCAGTACCAATTTTGAGGCAGAAAGGCTGCGAAAATAAAAATGCCAAGAAAGAAAACTAACGAATATGATAATACCAGCATAACAACGCTCAAGGGCGCAGATCGTGTACGTAAGCGTCCTGCTGTAATATTTGGCTCGGACGGCATTGACGGCTGTCAGCATTCTGTGTTTGAAATTTTGTCAAACTCTATTGATGAAGCACGAGAGGGATACGGCAAAAAAATCTCTGTCACAAGATATTCCGACGGTTCAATCGAGGTAGAGGATCACGGCAGAGGTATTCCTGTTGATTTTAATGAGGTTGAGCAACAATATAACTGGGAGCTTGTTTTTTGCGAGATGTACGCAGGCGGCAAGTATAACAACGACGAGGGAGAAAACTATGAATTTTCACTCGGTATGAACGGACTCGGACTTTGCTCTACACAATACAGCTCAGAGTATATGGATGTTGATGTACGCCGTGACGGCTACCGCTACACTCTGCATTTTGAAAAGGGAGAGATAGTCGGTAAGCTTAAAAAAGAACCCTATGCAAAAAAAGACACAGGCACTAAAATTCACTGGAAGCCAGATCTTGAGGTTTTTACGGATATTGACATTCAACCCGAATATTTTCTTGATATTATGAAACGTCAGGCGATTGTAAATGCAGGCGTTGAATTTGTTTTCCGAAATCAAAACGGAAAATCATTTGATATTACTACTTACAACTATGTAAACGGTGTTGTTGACCATGCCGCCGAGGTTATTGGCGAGCAGGGACTGACCACTGTTCAGCATTGGGAAACCGAATGTAAAACTCGTGACCGTGACGACAAACCCGAATACAAGTGTAAAATGGACATAGCCGTTGCATTCTCCAATAAGGTTAATCTTACGGAATACTACCACAATTCAAGCTGGCTTGAGCACGGAGGTGCACCTGACAAAGCGGTGAGAAACGCGTTTGTTTATCAGATTGACAGCTATCTGAAGCAAAACAATAAATATAACAAAACAGAAAGCAAAATTAAATATGATGATGTTGAGGACAGCTTGGTTTGCGTAATTTCCTCCTTTTCAAGTGTATCGTCATATGAAAACCAAACTAAAAAGGCTGTTACCAACAAGGGTATTCAGGATGCAATGACAGCATTTCTTAGAAAAAGTCTTGAGATATATTTTATAGAAAATCCGCTCGAGGCAGAAAAAATTGCCGAACAGGTGCTTGTAAATAAGCGCAGTCGTGAAAATGCAGAAAAAACAAGACTTAATATCAAGAAAAAGCTTTCGGGCAACCTTGATATTACCAATCGTGTAGCAAAATTTGTTGACTGTCGTAGCAAGGATGTTTCCGAGCGTGAGCTGTTTATAGTGGAGGGTGACTCTGCTCTTGGTGCCTGCAAGCAGGCTCGTGACCCTGATTTCCAGGCTATTATGCCAATCCGAGGTAAAATTCTTAACTGTCTTAAGGCTGATTATGACAAAATATTTAAGAGCGAAATTATAACAGACCTGCTAAAGGTTCTCGGATGCGGAGTTGAAGTCAAGTCAAAGGCAAACAAAAATCTTTCAAGCTTTGATATGAACGCTCTGCGTTGGAGCAAGGTTATTCTGTGTACAGATGCCGATGTTGACGGCTTTCAGATAAGAACTCTGCTTTTGACAATGCTGTACAGACTTACGCCGACTCTTATAGAGGAGGGCAAGGTGTTTATTGCCGAGTCGCCGCTCTACGAAATCACATCCAAAAACGATGTGTATTTTGCATATGACGAGGCGGAAAAAGATAAGTTCATCAGCGAAATCGGCAACGAAAAATTCACAATTCAGCGCAGTAAAGGTCTTGGCGAAAACGAACCCGATATGATGAATCTTACAACAATGAATCCGTCGTCACGCAGACTGATTAAGGTTATGCCCGATGATGCGGCTCAGACTGCTGAAATTTTTAATATTTTGCTTGGTGATAATCTGCAAGGCAGAAAAGATTATATTGTTGAACACGGAAACGAATATGTCGATAACCTTGATGTAAGCTGATTGGAGGTGGAAATTTATGGCTTCAAAAAAGAAAACTGCAAAAAAACCGTCCGCCGCCAAAACTCACGGAGTAATCAACGGCGCAGGCGAGGTTGTTGAACAGCCGATAGTTTCCACAATCCGTGAAAACTATATGCCGTATGCAATGAGCGTTATTATGTCCCGTGCAATTCCTGAGATTGACGGCTTTAAGCCTTCGCACAGGAAATTACTCTATATGATGTATAAAATGGGACTTTTAAACGGCGGACGAACCAAATCGGCAAACATAGTGGGAGCTACCATGAAGCTTAATCCTCATGGTGACTCTGCAATTTATGACACAATGGTGCGGCTTTCGCGTGGTTACGAGGCACTTTTACATCCGTACGTTGACTCAAAGGGCAACTTCGGTAAGTTTTACAGCCGTGATATGGCTTGGGCTGCATCACGTTACACCGAGGCTAAACTTGATGCAATCTGCGCTGAGCTGTTTAGGGATATTGACAAGGATACGGTTGATTTTGTTGACAACTATGACAACACAATGAAAGAGCCGTCGCTCTTGCCGGCTGCTTTTCCTACAGTTCTTGTCAATGCAAACACAGGTATCGCGGTTGGTATGGCGTCAAATATCTGCTCATTTAATCTTAAAGAAATTTGCGAAACCACAGCGGCACTTATTCGTGACCCCGACCACGACATCAAATCAACATTGCCTGCGCCTGATTTTATCGGCGGTTGTCAGATTATTTATGATGAAAATGTAATTAATCAAGTGTATGAAACAGGCAAGGGAAGTATAAAACTGCGTGCAAAGTACGTATATGACAAGTCGGCAAACTGCATTGATGTGCTGTCAATTCCGAGCACTACCACCTGTGAGGTGATTATTGAAAAAATAATTGACCTTGTAAAGCAGGGCAAGGTAAAGGAAATTTCAGATATTCGTGACGAAACCGGTATTGACGGTCTTAAAATCACAATAGATTTAAAGCGCGGAGTTGACCCTGACAAGCTTATGACAAAGCTTTACCGCTTTACAACTCTCGAAGATTCATATGCCTGCAACTTTAATGTTCTTATCGGCGGAATACCAATGGTTCTCGGCGTTAAGGCTTTGCTTGAAGAGTGGATTGCGTTTAGAATTGAATGCGTAAGGCGCAGAACATTTTTTGACAGAAACAAAAAAGCTGACAAACTGCATTTATTAAAAGGTCTTGAGAAAATTCTGCTTGATATTGACAAAGCAATCAAGATTGTCAGAGAAACCGACGAGGAGATTGAGGTTGTTCCAAACCTTATGATTGGCTTTGGCATTGACAAGATTCAGGCTGAATATGTTGCAGAAATTAAGCTCAGACATCTCAACAGGGAATACATTTTAAAGCGCACCAAGGATATTGAGGAGCTTGAACAGGAAATTGCAGAGCTTGATGATATTCTGAAAAGCAAAGCAAGAATTAAGACAATTATTGTAAAAGAACTAAAGGATATTGCGCAAAAATACGGTCAGCCCCGTAAAAGCATTATTATTTATGACGATGTTGCAAAATACGAAGAAGAGGTTGAAGAAATTCCCGATTATGCATGTACATTGTTCTTTACAAAAGAGGGTTACTTCAAAAAAATTACTCCTCAATCGCTCAGAATGAGCGGTGCTCATAAACTTAAGGACGGCGATGAAATTGTGCAGGAGCTTGAGTTTTCTAACAACTGCGATTTGCTGTTCTTTTCCGACAAAGCTCAGGTATACAAAGCAAAGGCTTCTGATTTTGCCGATACCAAGACAAGTGTGCTTGGTGACTATGTTGCCGCAAAACTCGGTATGGATGAGGGCGAAAATGCTGTCAAGATGATTGCAACAAAGGATTATAAGGGAATAGTTTTGTTTGCTTTTGAAAACGGCAAGATTGCAAAAGTTCCGCTTGATTCATATGCAACCAAAACCAATCGAAAAAAACTTACAGGAGCATATTCAGACAAGTCACCGCTTGTAGGAATTCTCTATATTCCTGAGGAATTTGAAAACAGAGATGTTCTGCTTAAATCATCTCTCGGCAGAGCACTGGTGCTTGACCACAATAAAGTTACGCTAAAAACTACGCGTTCAACTCAGGGCGTTGCAGTTATGCGACTCAAAAAAGGCGAAAGATTATTTTCTGTTGAGCGGTACAAGGACGGCACATTTGCTAATCTTAACCGTTACAGAGTTAATTCTATGCCGACATTCGGCAAGGAAATTATCGGTGATGATAAAGGTGAAGAACAGTTATCATTGATTTGATTTTATTTTTTCACAAAATTTTTTAAAATTCTATTGAAAAAATAATAATTGTATGATATTATAAATAAGTTATTAAAGCATTTTTGTTTTAGAATTATTACTAAATGAAAGGAAGATATAAAATGGGCGTTTGGGGCATAGTTCTTGGCGTATTGCTCGCTATCGTTGCAGTTGCTATCATTATTGTAATTATCCTTCAGGAGGGTAATCAGCAGGGTATCGGCGCCGTTACAGGTGTTGCCGACTCTTATTTCTCAAAGAATAAGGCTCGTTCAATCGATGCTTTTCTCTCACGTTGGACAAAGTTTTTTGCTGCTGTGTTCGTTGTTTTTGTATTGGCACTTAATATACTTTCAAAATACAATGTAATCTAAGCATAATCTTACAATTTTAAGCATAATTATAGACCATTGGGACATCCCAATGGTCTATTTTGCGTTATGATACATATTTGAATTTTGAAGTCTGTATATACAGATGCAGCAAAAGTTTATAGGAGTTTATAGGAGATGTTTATATGCCATGGTGGGGAATAGCAGCAATTTTATTCGGAACTCTGATTGTGTTTGCAATAATTCATTTTGCAGGCAAAAACAAACGCCCGTTGCGGCGGGCGTTTATATCAATGCTTACAGGAGCATTAACACTTCTTGCGGTAAATATTTCCGGATATTTTACAGGAGTATTTTTGCCGATAAGCTTACTTTCAATTTTGATTTCTGTAATCGGCGGAATTCCGGGAGTCACATTAATGCTGGGGCTGAATCTGTTTTTTTAACTTTTATACACCATACAATTCTTCAAGTGCTTCGCCTACGCTGTCTTTATCTTTAGTCATAAGCGCGAGCATTACCTTATACACCTTGCCCGGGTCATCAAGAAAGTTTTTCTTAATAATAAGAGCCTGTTCCATTTGCGGAGCATAAAGCCTGAACGAAAACAGTTCAAGGTCACCGCCTGATATAGTACAGTCAACAGTGTATCCGTTATCAGTTTTTGTAATTTCAACAGTATTTTCTCTTGCCGTCTTTTTTTCGGCAAGAAGTTTCAGTGCACAGTCAAGCGCTTTTTCTTTTACCGAATACGCAAGTGTGCTGTCAAGCTGGTTAGATATAATAATTCCGTTTTCGCTAAGATAATAAGAATTGCTGTTTTCGCTCGACTTAATCAGGTTGCCGTTTGTTACCAAATCATCAAATGCTGATGTTGTTTCAAAATAGTTTGCAAGACCTTGTTTGAGTATTGCCTGCACAACCATATCTTTATCCATATTTTCTTTTACAGAATTAAATAAATAACAAATCAATGTTTTAATTTCATTCTTGCTTCTTATTCCGCCCGGAGTAATTCCCTCATCAAATGTATCAAAAGCCATATTATTCACCTGCTTTTATTAATATCAAGATAATTATAGCATACAATAAAAGAAATATTTATCTTTTATGCAAAAATAAATTGACTAAAAATTGTTGTTGTGATAAAATTGTGCAAAAGGGTGGTGTTTTTATGGAGCAGTATATGCCTTTTATTTGGCTTGGTTTTGCAGTAATTATGATTTTCTGTGAAGCATTTACATCCCAACTTGTATCAATTTGGTTTGTGATAGGTGCAGTTTGTGCGGCAATTACAACAATATTTACCGACTCGATTCCTATTCAGTCGGCAGTATTTCTTGTGGTTTCGCTTGTAGCATTGATTGTTACAAGACCGCTTGTCAAAAAATTCAAAAAATCGCGCGGAGTCGTAAGCACAAACGCAGACAGATTAATCGGCAAAACCGGTATAATGCTTTGTGATATTAACGATATTAATTCTATCGGTCAGGTAAAGGTTGACAGAGAAATCTGGTCGGTAAAATCGGGGGTTGCCCCAATTAAAAAAGATACTAAGGTTACTGTGCTTTCAATCGAGGGCGTAAAACTTATAGTAGAACCATTGAAGTAAGGAGATTTATTATGGACGGAGTATTTGGTTTTATCATTATGGGAATCATTATATTTATTCTTCTCGTAATTATTATCGGAAACATTAAGATAGTACCTCAGGCTCATGCATATGTTATCGAGCGACTCGGTGCATATACAGCAACATGGGGAACAGGACTTCATGTAAAGATACCTTTTGTTGACAAAATTTCAAAGAGAGTATCACTAAAAGAGCAGGTTGTAGACTTTCCTCCGCAGCCGGTTATCACAAGAGATAACGTTACAATGCAGATTGATACGGTAGTTTACTTTGAAATTACAGACCCAAAGCTTTACACCTACGGTGTTGAGCGCCCGCTCAGCGCAATCGAAAATTTAACAGCTACAACGCTGCGTAACATCATCGGTGACCTTGAACTTGATAATACACTCACATCTCGTGACACAATCAACGATAAAATCAGAATTATTCTTGATGAAGCAACCGATGCGTGGGGCATCAAGGTTATCCGTGTTGAACTCAAAAATATTTTGCCGCCTCGTGAAATTCAGGATGCAATGGAAAAGCAGATGAAGGCAGAGCGTGAGCGCCGTGCAAGAATTCTTGATGCCGAGGGTGAAAAACGCAGTCAGATTCTTGTTGCAGAGGGTATGAAAGAGTCAGCAATTCTAAAGGCAGACGCTGTCAAGGAACAAAAAATCCGAGAGGCACAGGGTGAGGCTGAGGCTATTTTGACAGTTCAAAAGGCAAATGCCGATGCTCTAAAGATGCTCAACGAAGCAGCACCAAATAATCAGGTTATTCAGCTCAAGTCGCTTGAGGCATTTGGCAGGGCTGCCGACGGCAAGGCAACTAAGATTATTATACCGTCTGATATTCAGGGGCTTGCCGGAAATATAGCGTCAATAAAGGAAATATGGAATGGTGACGCACCAAAAGTATAATTTAGTATAAATTTATGGGCGCAAGTTACTGCGCCCATTTAGTTTTTTTAGATAAGGAGGGGAAATATGCAAGTCTTTCTCAATTATTTGTGGTATTTCGTGTTGTTTTCATTTTTTGGATGGATAATTGAAGCTCTGCGTTCAATATTGTTGGAAAAACGTTTTTCCAACAATGGTTTTCTTACTTCGCCTTTTTGTACCACATACGGCTTGTGCGCAACAATTTGTTATCTTGTAATGAAGCCGTTTGAACATAATAAAATTATTCTGTTTATAGGCTCGGCAGTAGTTATGTCACTGATTTTGGTGTTAATAGGATTAGTTACTTATAAGCTGCTCAAGTTCAAGCCTTGGGATTTTTCTTCTGCACCGCTTAATATGGGCAGCTTTATAACGCTTCCTTATGCGCTGTTGCTTGGAATTATCGGAGTTATGCTGGTTGTAGCAATTATTCCAGTGCTCACAACGGCAATAGAGCTGATTCCGTTTTGGCTGAGCCTTATTATTGTTTTGTCCTTGTGTGCCTGGATATTGATTGATTACGTGTTTTCTGTAGTAACAACCCTTAGATTACTTGGAAAAATAAAAAAGCTTAAGAACATCTCTGAACTACTCGACAAGGGTGCTTCCGAGCAAGAGATTGCAACCTTAGAGGAAAACTACAACAGACTTTTTACTGCAAACATTCTGCGCAAGCGCCTTGCTCATGCATTTCCGGGATTAACATATATGGACTACGTCAAAGAGATTGGCGACAAAATTGAAGAGATAAAGGAAGATAACAAAAAGGAATATTCTCAGGAATTTGAAAATGAGGAGGAAAAGCCGTTTGCCTTTGGCTTTTGCTTTACAAAGTTATTCTATTTGTTTATTATCGGCTCATTTCTCGGTACAGTTTTTGAAACAGTGTGGGCGCTTTTTGCCGAAGGACACTTTGAGGTGCGCGTAGGTATGGTATACGGTCCGTTTATTCCTGTTTACGGCGGCGGAGCTTGTTTTTTGACAGCAGTTCTTTACAAACTATACAAACTCAGCGATACCTTAATTTTTGCAATCAGTGCGGTTGTAGGCGCTTCTTTTGAATATTTTTGCTCATGGTTTCAGGAGATTTTATTTGGTACTGTATCCTGGGATTACAGCAACACACCGTTTAACATAGACGGCCGTACCAATCTTATGTACGCTTTGATATGGGGATTTTTGGGACTTGTCTGGGTTCGTTATCTCTACCCTTGGGGGTCAAAACTTATTGAAAAAATACCTAAAAAATCCGGCAGTATAATTACCATATTTTTGGAGTGTTATCCTTTAAGTACA
>DKXL01000050.1:10380-43132 GCA_002493005.1 Ruminococcaceae bacterium UBA7127 | reverse complement strand
AGCACGATATATTTTTATACGTCGATTGCCCGACAATAGCAATCCGTTTTCGGGCGACCAATGGTCGCCCCTACCGGGATGGGGGTTATTGGTACGAAAGCCGATTTCTGCGTTAGATATATAAAAATGTTTGACTCGAGCTACCGACAAAAAACGGTGCGGCGACTAATATACTTGAGCTAAAAAACCGACGGCAAAATTTATGCCGTCGGTCGTAAACTTTATTCTTATATTTAAATTTGCACCATCAGTCTGCAAACATAGGCGTAGAAAGATAGCGGTCACCTGTATCGGGCAAAAAAGCAACGATAGTCTTGCCCTTGTTTTCGGGGCGCTTTGCAAGCTCAACAGCCGCCCAAGCCGCCGCTCCCGAAGAAATACCGACAAGCACGCCTTCCTTTTTGCCAATCAGTCTGCCCATAGCAAAGGCATCCTCGTTGTCAACAGTAATAATCTCATCATACACAGATGTATTCAGCACTTCGGGAACAAAACCCGCGCCGATACCCTGGATTTTGTGCGGCCCCGGTGTGCCGCCTGACAAAACAGGAGAATCTGCCGGCTCAACTGCAACGATTTTAACATTTGTGTTCTGCGATTTCAGATACTCGCCAACACCCGTAATTGTGCCGCCTGTTCCAACACCTGCAACAAAAATATCCACTTTTCCGTCAGTGTCGCGCCATATCTCAGGACCGGTTGTCATGCGATGAATTTCTGCATTTGCAGGATTTACAAACTGTCCCGGTATAAAGCTGTCGGGTATTTCTTTTGCCAATTCTTCGGCTTTATCTATTGCGCCCTGCATTCCCTTTGCACCGTCAGTCAGCACAAGCTCTGCACCATATGCCTTCATAAGCTGACGACGTTCAACCGACATAGTTTCAGGCATAACAATAATAATACGGTATCCGCGTGCGGCAGCAACCAGAGCAAGCCCGATACCTGTATTGCCGCTTGTAGGTTCAATAATCACACAACCCTCTTTTAAAATTCCCTTTGCCTCAGCATCATCAATCATAGCTTTGGCTACTCTGTCTTTTGCTGAACCTCCCGGATTAAAATACTCCAGCTTTGCCAAAACCTTGGCTTCAAGATTTTCCTGCTCTTCAATATGGGTCAACTCAACGAGCGGTGTTCCGCCGATAAGCTGTTCGGCAGAAGTAAATATATTAGACATAACAAAATCTCCTTTTTTTACAGATTCAAATCCGTGTGCAAGGTCAGCAAGAATATCATCAATATGTTCTGCGCCGACAGACAGGCGGATATCATTCGGCTTGACGCCTGATGCAAACAATTCGCTTGCATTTGAGAATGTGTGGCTTTCACACTATTACCTATCTTTTTTATATGTTATTTGGAATTTATATGGTATCACCATTTTTCCTACCTTGTCAATAGGTTAATAAAAAGTGACATAACGTTACATCGAGCAGAAAACAGTCATACACAGCAATCGCTGTCTAATGAAGAATCAACCAAATCTGCCAGAGAAACGTTGTCAAGATAATTGCAGATAATGCTGTCCAGTTTCTCCCACAACGGCAAAGTACGACAACTTGCGGCATGTTCGCACTTGTCTGACTTAATATCCAAGCAGGCAACAGGCGCAAGAGAGCCCTCAGTCAGACGCAGAATTTCTCCAACAGAGTAGTCCTTAGCCTCTCGGTTCAGCCGATAGCCGCCGCGCTTTCCGCGCAAACCATCGATAATTCCCGATTTTGACAATACCGCAAGTATGCTTTCAAGATATTTTTCCGAAATCGCCTGTTTTTTTGCAATGGCAGTCAGAGGAACATATTCATCTTTGCGATATCCAGCAAGCTCAATCATCACACGCAGAGCATATCTTCCTTTGGTGGAAATCAGCATCTAATCCCTCACTTCTGTTATATTTCGAGTAAAACTAATACTTAGCTAAAAGCAGAGCAATAAAAAGAATGATTTTGTGCGCCAAGGCGATGAACACCATACAACTGATGCCTTACAAAGGCATCAACAAAATCAAATATAAATTAGTTCTTAAATCTTGCCTGTTTTAATCGGATATCAGTATAAATCATTATAACACAGAACTGATATGCATTCAATAAAAGCCGCCCACAATTCAAGCAGTATCCTATAGAAAGCAAAAAAGCGGCATGATGCCACCCACAATTTGAGCAGACAACTTGATAGTATCTACACTTTTGTGCCCGACTGTTTTTAAATAATTTCCTATAAAGCAAAAAAGCCGCACAATCGTACGACTTTTCTTTGGCGCGCCGGAAGAGACTCGAACTCCCGACCTTCTGATTCGTAGTCAGACACTCTATCCAGCTGAGCTACCGGCGCATATGCGACTGTATTCAGCCGCAAGTAGTATAATAACACATATCGAACTAAAATGCAAGTGTTTTTTAAGCTTTTGCATCAAAAAATGCGAAAAATGCTCTGTAAGCCATGTATACATCAGTCTTTGACACGATTTCAAAAGGTGCGTGCATTGAAAGCACAGGCACACCCAAATCAACAACATCAACGTTCATATTGGCAACATACTTGGCGATTGTTCCGCCGCCGCCACCGTCGACCTTACCAAGCTCACCAACCTGCCAAAGTATGTCGTTTTTCTCAAGCATTGCTCTGATACTGCCCATATATTCGGCAGAAGCATCGGAGGTATCGTATTTTCCGCCGTGACCCGTATACTTGGCAATAATAACACCATTGTTGAGGTAAGAGCTGTTAGCAGGCTCATAAGCCGAGGCATATGTCGGGTCTAACGCCGCACTGACATCGGCAGAAAGGCAGGTGCTCTTTGAAAGCGCTCTGTAGCCCTCAATACCATCTTGATTTGCAAGGTCATAAATCAAATATCTGAGATAATCGCTCTGCATACCGGTGTTGCCGTCGCTGCCTGTTTCTTCCTTGTCGGTAAGATATGTCACACAGGTTTGCTCGGGCACTTTAACGTCAACAGCAGCCATAACAGCCGGATAAGCACACACCTTGTCGTCATGACCATAGCCGCCAATCATACTTGAATCAAATCCGATGTCCTTTGACTTATAGCTTGGCACAAGACACAGCTCAGCCGAGAGAAAATCACCCTCGCAGATGCCGTATTTTTTGTTCAGAATAGCCATTACGTTAAGCTTAACAAGGTCTTTTTCCTCGTCCTCTGTATCATACGGGCGAGAGCCGACCAAAACGTTGAGATTTTCGCCCTCGATTGCCTTTGAAAGCGGCTTTGCAGCCTGATCCTTGGCAAGATGCGGAAGCAGATCTGTTACACAGAAGCAGGATTCGTCCTCCCTGTCACCCCAGCAAATGTCAACCCTTGTACCGTCAAGCTTTACCACCGAACCGTGAAGAGAAAGCGGAATTGCCGTCCACTGATATTTTTTGAGTCCGCCGTAGTAGTGAGTTTTGAAAAGTGCAAGATTATTTGCCTCATAAAGCGGATTCGGCTTTAAATCAATTCGTGGTGAGTCTATGTGAGCAATCGCAAGCTTTGCGCCGTTTCTCACGCCGTTTTTGCCTATTACAATAAGAGCGACTGCCTTGTCACGGTTTACCGTATATAACTTATCGCCTGCGGAATAGGTCTTGTCGGGATTAAACTCAACAAAGCCTGCGCTCTTTGCAAGCTCAACGGTATATCGCACAGCCTCACGCTCAATCGGAGAGTTGTCAAGAAACTTTTTGTAGCCGTCGCAAAAGCTGTCTGCCTTGGCGATTTCTTCTGCCGACAAAGCCTTAACTCCCTTTGGCTCGGTCATCATAATTTCTTCCTTTAATTTTGCAGTCATTGACTTTTCATCAGTCATAATTATCTTCCTTTCAATCAGTACTTAATCATCTTTATTTTGTGAGTAATACAGCTTGATATACATTTCTTTTGCACTTTCAACCTTGTCAACGTAATTGCTTGTTTCGGGGTACGGTATAGAATCAAGGTTAATGCCGTCAGAGCTGTAGTTAGGGTCATTCAGCCAATCCCCTACTACAAAGCCTGCGTTATATGCTGCAACAGCCGAACGCTCCGTTCCATAGTAGTCGTAAAAGTACTTTAACAGATAGCATCCGTAATCAATGCAGATTTCCGGATTAAACAAATCCTCCTGCGTATACTGTCCTGCACAGCCACGCTTCTCCTGAAGCCACTCAAACGAGGTCGGCATCATCTGCATAACACCGCACGCACCGACTTCCGACTCTGCATCGGGGTCAAATCCGCTTTCTGTGCGGATAACCGCATAAATAAGCGCAGGTTCAAGGTTGTATTCCTCTGCCGCTTTGTCAACATATTCACTGTACTTTTGAGGATAACTCATCTCCTCAAGATTCTTTTTGGTATCTTCAAAAAAACTTGTCACAAAAAACACTACAGCCGCCGCCAAAACAGCAAGTGCGATAATCCACGCAATTAGCTTTCTGCCTATATGACGGCTTTCTTTGTAGCGGTTATTTCGCGGCATATAATCACCTCGGTTTGGTGTTGATATTGTTATCAGTCGTCACTAAAAATCTCTTTGACCTGCATTTTGACATCTGCAATATCACCGTTGTTGTCGATGATATAGTCGGAGTTTTCTCTGAAAAACTGTTCGTCAAGCTGAGCGTTTATCCGCATTTGCGCTTGCTCGGGAGTTATTCCGTCACGTTTGCAAATTCGCTCAGTTCTTGTTTTTGCATCGGCTATAACGCTAACTATTTCATCACAAAACACATCTGCATTACATTCAAAAAGCTGAGGTGCGTCAAACACAACAGTTTCTGCTCCGCTTGCCGCCGCTTTTTTACATTCCTTTAAAAACTCAGCGACAACAAACGGGTGCACAAGAGAATTTAAAAGCTGTGTGTTTTCCTTTGACAAAAAGGCTCTTTTGGCAAGCAACGGACGGTTGAGCATTCCGTCGCTATCGAGTATATCACTCCCGAAAGCCGCCGCAAGCGACTTTACACAAGCAGATTTTCTGTTGTATATCTGCTTTACCAGCAAATCTGCGTTAATTACACAGACACGACTGCTCTCAATAAAGCCTGCAACCGTACTTTTTCCTGCGCCGCTTTGTCCCGTAAGTCCTATTATTTTATACTTTTTCAAGGTCTATCACCTCAAAACCTGCCGCTCTTATCAGCCTATTATACACAGCCAATCCCACTCCGTGTACAGACGGAAGCCTTGAATAAACTGTTTTTACGTTGCCGTCAAGGTCAATCTTTCTGAGTTCATCAAAGAGTCTGTGCGCCTGAGTTATGTAGTCGCCCCGACCGCCGAGCGTAAAGGTCTTTGCTTTTAAAAGCGGAATATCCTCATCACAGCAAAGTGCGGCTACGCCATCTGCACAATTTTTGTTCACATAATTAATATACTCGTCGTCTGAGCATTTAAGAAGTATTACCCTTGCGCTCGGAGCGTAGTGCTTGTACTTCATTCCGGGACTTGCCGCCTTGGCGCCGTCCTCAAGCTTGTTAAGCACAGCATTGTCAACCTCAACCTCGCCGAGCACCTCGCGCAGTTGTTCAACGGTAATGCCCCCCGGACGCAGCACACGCGGAACATCTCCTGCAAGTGTAATGACCGTGCTTTCAACGCCTACATCACTTGCGCCGCCGTCGAGCACAGCGTCAATTCTGCCGTTCATATCGCTTAAAACATGGGCGGCAGTTGTAGGGCTGGGTGAGCCCGAAAGGTTTGCCGACGGAGCGGCAAGCACAGTTTTTGACTGCTTGATTATTTTTTGTGCAACACTGTGGCTTGGAAATCTGATTGCAACCGTATCAAGCCCTGCCGACACCTCGTCGGGGATATTGTCGGACTTTTTCATTATGATTGTAAGTGCACCCGGCCAGAATTTGTCGGCAAGGATTTTTGCGCTTGCGGGAATTTCTCTGACAAGATTAAAGCGCTTAATATCCGAAAAATCCGAAATATGTACAATCAGCGGATTATCCATCGGTCTGCCCTTTGCGGCAAAAATTTTGGCTACAGCCGCGCCGCTTAATGCGTCAGCCGCAAGTCCGTATACGGTTTCTGTCGGAATTCCGACAAGACCGCCGTTTTTCAGAATTTCGGCGGCAGTTTTTATATCTTCAGGTGTGTTATTTAAAAGAAGTGTTTTCATACAAATTCCTTTTGCAACGTGACGGCGGCGTGACGCCGCTCACAGTTCGAGCAGATAGGTTTATTTTAGAAGTAACCTTTTGTGCCCGAAATTATTACGAACCCCAGTCGATTCTTGCGTTATTCATAGAAAAATGCCTGTACCGGGCTACCGTTACTAAGCGGTGGTGCGAGTATTATCCCCGAAACTCAAATACTTGATTTGAGTTTTTCTGCTCTGTCGGCGGTAATAAGCGCGTCTATAACGTCGTCAAGATTGCCGTTTAAAATATCTTCAAGCTTGTAGAGCGTAAGCCCGATTCTGTGGTCGGTCAGCCTGCCCTGAGGGTAGTTGTAGGTTCTTATGCGCTCACTTCTGTCGCCTGTACCGACCTGAGTTCTTCTGTCGGCGGCAATTTCGCTTGCCTGCTTATCTTGTTTTTCCTTGAGCAGTCGGCTTTTGAGCACCTTGAGCGCCTTGTCTTTATTTTTGTACTGACTGCGTTCGTCCTGACACTCAACAACTGTGCCTGTCGGAATATGAGTAATTCTGATGGCAGAGCTTGTTTTGTTGATGTGCTGACCGCCCGCACCGCTTGAGCGGAAGGTATCAATCTTCAAATCGTTAGGGTCAATTTCAAGCTCAACGTCCTCAGCCTCAGGCAAAACCGCAACGGTTGTTGTTGAGGTGTGAACCCTGCCCTGACTTTCGGTTTCGGGCACGCGCTGAACACGATGAACACCGCTTTCAAACTTAAAGCGTGAATATGCGCCCTCTCCCTCAATCATAAATGAAATTTCTTTGTATCCGCCAAGCTCGGTTTCGTTGGCATTGATAATCTCAATCTTGTAGCCGCGCTTTTCGGCATACATTGTATACATTCTGAAAAGCACCGCGCTGAACAAAGCCGACTCCTCGCCGCCTGCTCCGCCTCGGATTTCGATAATAACGTTTCGTTCGTCATTTGGATCTTTGGGTAAAAGCAGAATTTTGAGCTCTTCGCTCAGCTTTTCAATACTTTCCTTTGCTTCGTCAAGTTCAATTTGAGCAAGCTCCTTGAGCTCTTTGTCACTGCTTTCTTCAAGGATTTCAAGACTGTCTTTTTCCGCCTGCACAGCTTCCTTGTATTTGCGATAGGTAAACACAATTTCTTCAATCGACTTGATTTCTTTCATTGTCTTTTGATATTCGTCGGGGTCGCCTGCAACCGACGGCTGATAGAGCCGCTCAGACAATTCCGAATATCTTTTATCAAAAATTTCTATTTGTTCAAACATACTTATGTCTTACTCCGTGATAATTTTTTTGATGTTCTTTTCAATTTTGTTGCGGGGCACCATAACCTCATGACCGCACTTTTCGCACTTAATCTTAAAATCCATTCCCACACGCAACACGGCAAAGGTTTTGCCGCCGCAGGGATGCTGTTTTTTCATTTCGATGCGGTCACCAACATTTATATTCATAATAATCTCCATTAGATTTGGTTTGTTGCGGCAGTAGGGCTTTATAATCAGTGTAATCTGAAAACTGCAATCGTTCCAAGTGCCGCACCTAATACAAAAAGCCGAGAAATCCTGTGTATTCGAGTGCAAACGCAACGGGAACAGAAATCAAAAACGACAAACCCGTCTGCTTAACGTCCCTGTACAAAATTCCGATGCTTGCAAGCCAAAGCACAAACTCCAGCCAATATGTAACGTGAAAATCCTGCGGATTAAGGGTAAATGCCATATTGCAGAAAATTGCAATTAAAACTGCAGAAATTCCTATGGCAACAGCGCCTCGTCCTCTTGCATACCAACAAACAAAAGCCAAAAACGGCGATATTACAGTGTATATAAGCCACGTTACAAGATATGATGTGTCGGGATAAAATCCGGCAAAAATGCGGCAGTACAGATAGTATCCGAACAACATTCCGATAAAAAACGAAAATACATTAATGCCTGCCTTTAGCGGCGATTTGCTGAAAACCGCCACAGCGACAGCCACAAACTCCCAAACTGCAAATCTGCCGAAGAAGTTTGTTATATCCAGCCACTCCAAAAACAACGGTAATTTATTGCTTGGAACACCGTCCAAAAACTTGGCAAACACTCCAAGGCCAAAACCCAAAAGCAGTATCAAAAATGTGGTAACAATCTGCTTTTGCACCGACACTTTACCGCTTACCTTTCTTGTTTTATCCAAAAACTTAATCATTATTTTCCTCTCTGCCGTTATCTCCAAAAATTTTCAGGATTTCGTCCTTGTGCGCCATAATTGCGTCATAGCCCTCCTGAATAGTTTCTTCAACGCTGTCCATAGAGAACAATTGGGTGTTTTCGTTGTTAATCTCAACATGATAATCGGCAAGCTTAGCCGACTCACGGGTTCCGTCAATCGAATAAACATCCAGTGCACGCCAAATAACCTTGATGAGTCCGCCGAGTCCCTCATCTGGGTCATAGTTCATAATGTCAAATCCAATAGCAAGCACCTTGCCAACACCCATATCACGCAAAATCTTGACAGGCAGGTTGTCCTTTGAGCCGCCGTCAATAAAGTTGTACTTGTCATAGGTGCAGGTGGTGTAAATTGCAGGGAATGAAATACTCGCACGCACGGCAATGTCAAGAGGCGCACCTGTAATGTAATGAATATGGTCATTTTCAAGATGCTCGTCCTCGGTTGTAAAAATACATTCGTCGGTGGTTAGTGTGTCAACTGTGCATATAGACAGATTAATAGGCAAATCCTGAAACCCCGTTATGCCTTTTTCCTGCATTATATCCTGCATAACCTCAGACACTATCTCGCCGGACTTTATGCCGTCCATTCGTGAATTTTTATTTAGAATAAGCTGAGCAAGCGACTTAAAAATCAGCTTGTTGTCAATTTCGGCAAGCGTTTTCCAGTGCTTTTTTGCAAAATGCTTCATTTCGTCAACAGTGCAACCCATGGCAATAATTGACGCCATAGCCGCACCTGAGCTGGTGCCCGACACATACTGAGGATGAATGCCAAGCTCATACAGAGCACTTATTGCGCCGATGTGAGCTATTCCCTGAAGTCCGCCGCCCGAAAATGCAATGCCTATCGAATTTTTACGATCATTTCTGTCTGTTGTCATTTTCATTCCCCATATCTAATATTAATAAAATCTGTACACGTTGCAATACGACTCGGTTTCTACAAAATAATCATACCAGTTGTAGAATTCGTCAAAGCTGTAATCCTGCTGAATAAGCTCATAATAATTAAAATGCGTGTTATCTATTATGTAATTTATTATATCATCGTTATTGGCAAGACGGGAAATATATACTGTAACGCTACCGGCATCTTTGAGGGTTTCGTCTGTTTTTAGCTTTGCCATACTGTCAACCTTTTGTTTGTCGGTATCACCGTTGAACATATACGCACCGGCAAGCTCACCGATTTTTCCGTTAGTAATTACTCCTCTTGAATTTGCAAATTCCTCCAGCTCATCAAGCAATGTGCGTGACATTTCGGACGTTTGAATTATCATAGCCTCATCATACTGCATAAGCTTGTCTATGCATTTGTTCCATTCAAGCATAGCCGTACCTACAAAAATGCACTTGTCGGTCTTTGGCTCATAAAGATTTGTTTTGCCGTATGTATAGTAAGGAGTGACCGTTACAAAACCTATTGCACACGCAAGCACAATGCTAATCGGAAGCACAAGCCTTAGCTTCTCGTTTTTGAACAACTCAAATATCTTGATGAACGCAAACGTAAACATCATTGCGACAAGCGGCAGTGACGCCATAACATAACGGTCGCTGTTAAACGGCGACAAAAGAGAAATGCCGATAAAATACACTAAAGTCGGCACTACAATAAACATTGCCTTTCTGCCGAGCTTTTTCTTCTTTATAAATCTAAAGTAAACTCCAAAGCCTGCCGCACAAATTGCGCACAGCGCAAACAGCCAGATTTGTCCAAGGAACAAATCCTTTGAAAGTACCTCAATATATGTGCACAACTTGTAGATTACATAGGTTACTATCGTAATAAAATCGATTGAAAATTCAAGCGAACCAAGTCCTCGGTTGCCGCCCAGCACATTTGCAATTATATATGGATATATGCACAGCGCAACACCTGCTCCCAAAAGTGCAGATACTATGTATTTAACAAGATCCTTTACACATTTTTCTTTGATTTTAAACACAAGAAATACAAGACCGATAAGCCCTGCAAACAGTATGAAATAATACTGCGTAAGCACACCGAACATCACGATGACCGCAAGCAGAATGCAGTCCTTTATGTTGACTGTATTCTTTTTGTCATACAGTTTCAGGCTCATATTCAAAAACGCAAGTACAAAAAATGTCAGCGTTGCATACATTCTAAGATAGATTGTTGTCGTGATGCAGGCTATACTCAGTGCATATGCTCCTGTGGCTATCAGTGAATAAAGGTTGTTGCCGGTTACCCTTTTGCCGATTTTAAACAGCAAAACAAGTGCTCCTGCCATTGCAAAAATATTGATTGAATATGCAAGCCACTTTGAGAACGCTGACGGAAAGAACGAGCACACCGTGTGAACAAGCGCATAATAAAACGGAGGATGCGACGCGTCAATTATCTGATTTTGATAAACCTGAGCATAGTCGAATCGGTCGTCAGGCGACACCGACAGATACTCATTAAAATCGTCATATGTATTCCATCCACCGTCGACATTAAGCTGTTTTGATGAATTTGCAAGGTTATAGGTGAGAAGCTCATCCTCATGATATCCCTGCTTTGTAAACATATATACAGAACTTATAATAAGGCTTACTGCAATTAAAACTGTAAGAATTATATTGGCTTTTTTGTTATCGATTTTCATATTTACCTCAAAACATATTAAAAAA
The DNA here is from genome assembly GCA_002493005.1 of Ruminococcaceae bacterium UBA7127. Lineage (GTDB taxonomy): Bacteria > Bacillota > Clostridia > Oscillospirales > Acutalibacteraceae > Ruminococcoides. Next base: position 32,160 of record DKXL01000050.1, on the reverse strand, counting down.
ATGCTGATCTGTGTTTAGATTATTGTGCGGCACTTACCGAGTATTGGCATTATAATCAGCTATTACCCGTTAGTCATAAGTGCCGAGCTTAACGGACAATATAAATCCACTGAGTATAACAAATAGATATACAAGGTTATTATAGCACAAAACACCATAAAATAACAATATATTTATCAAATAAAATTCATTCTGAGCGATGGTGCGAGGAATATACTTGAAGCTAAAATTAAAAGGCAGGGTTTTGCGCCCTGCCTTTTGAATATGGTTTTATTAAAGTAAGTCGATATTAATCTTCTGTTTTCGTATCTTTCTCTGCCGCTGCCGCAGGCTCAGCCTTCTTAGCTGCTGTTGCTTTCTTAGGCTCAGCCTTCTTAGCTGCTGTTGCTTTCTTAGGCTCAGTCTTTTTGGCTGTTGTTTTCTTTGTTGCCGGCTTTTTTGCAGGAGCTTTCTTTGCTTTGTCAGACTTTGCTTTTTCGAGCGCAGCCTTTTTTCTTGCAGTGGTTTTCTTTTTGACAGGAGCCGGCAGTTTCTCCTTAAGTCTGAAGTACATTACGCCAAGCGGCGGCAATGTGATTTCAATAGAATATTTAAGGTCGTGATCCGCTTTATCCTTTGCAAGAATATCGCCCTCGTTTCTTATGCCGCATCCGCCGAACTCAAGAGCCTCGGAGTTGAAGATTTCCTCATACACACCGTAGGTCGGCACGCCGACAACGTAGTTATCACGCTGAACAGGCTGGAAGTTGCAAACACAGATAATCTCGCTTCCGTCGTTTGCAATTCTGCGGAAAGCAATAATACTCTGCTGATAGTCGTCAAGCGCAATCCACTGGAATCCGTTCCAGTCATAATCATTCTCGTGCAATGCAGGAATGTCACGATACAGCTTGTTAACCTCAGAGAAGAAATAGTTTAGCTGACGGTGCTTTTCGTATTCAAGCAAATTCCATTGAAGCTGCTCGTTTGCATTCCACTCGTCAAACTGACCGATTTCACTGCCCATAAACATAAGTTTTTTGCCGGGGTGAGCCATCATATAGGACACAAAGCCCCTTACACCCATAAACTTCATATCATAGTTTCCGGGCATTTTATTGATGAGAGAGCCTTTGCCGTACACTACCTCGTCGTGCGATATAGGAAGCATAAAGTTCTCTGAAAAAGCATAAACCATACTGAATGTAAGTGTGTCGTGGTGATAATTTCTCCACAACGGATCAAGCGAAATGTAAGACAGCATATCATTCATCCAGCCCATATTCCACTTGTAGTCAAAGCCAAGTCCCATATCCTTGATAGGATAACGTGTAACGCTCGGCCAAGCTGTACTCTCCTCAGCAATCATCATAGCCTCGGGGTGGTACATATGCACTACTGTGTTTAGCTTCTGCAAGAAGTCAACGGCAACCAGATTTTCACGTCCGCCGTAAGCGTTTGCAAGCCATTCGCCGTCCTTGCGGTTGTAGTCAAGATAAAGCATTGATGCAACTGCATCAACACGGATTCCGTCAATATGGTACATATCAAGCCAGAACATAGCCGACGAGATAAGGAAGCTTGTTACCTCATATCTGCCATAGTTAAAGATGTATGTGCCCCATTCCTTATGCTCACCGATGCGCCAGTCCTCATACTCATAACAGCCTGTACCGTCAAAACGCGCAAGACCGTGAGCATCCTTTGGAAAATGTGCAGGAACCCAGTCAAGGATAACTCCGATACCCTCTTGGTGACACTTGTCAATAAAGTACATCAAATCCTTTGGTTCGCCGTAGCGTGAGGTTGCGGCATAATAGCCGGTAACCTGATATCCCCAGCTTCCGTCAAACGGGAATTCGGTCAAAGGCATAAACTCAATGTGAGTGTAGCCCATATTCTTTACATACGGAATAAGCTCGTCTGCAAGCTTGGTGTAGCTGAACACATTGCCATCCTCATACTTGCGCCAAGAACCGGCATTAACCTCATAAACATTTATAGGCAGAGTGCTGTGATGATGCTCGTTTTTGTACTTATACCAAGCCTCGTCGTGCCACTCATATCCGTTGATATTATAAATGCGCGATGCATTGTCGGGGCGTGTCTGGCAGTGAAAAGCGTATGGGTCGGTTTTGAGCATCCTGTCGCCCCACGGAGTTTCAACACAATATTTATAGCAGGCAAATTCGGGCAAGCCCTCAATGAACAGCTCCCACACACCCGAGTCGGAAATCTTATACATAAAGTTTGCGTCGTTGTCCCAATCGTTAAAATCACCGACTACAGAAACAGACAGCGCATTTGGTGCCCATACCCTAAACACAACGCCGTCACGATTATCCCAATTTACAAAATGCGAACCCAAAAATTCATATGCTCTGACAGATTCACCCTGTAGGAACTGATCCAGAGGCGCTCTTTCATCATTAAAAGTAAAAGCCATAGAAACCCTCTTTTCTAAAATGGTTTTAATTATACAAGATTATTATAATATATTTTCAACAAATATACAAGGGGAAAAAAGTAATTTTATGTAAATATTTTTAGCAAACTTGCACATTTATTGCTATTTTTCAAAATAATTTGTAACAATATATCAAAAAACGTCACAAACTTTATGTTTTGACACAATATGTCTTTACTGTTATAATAAACAATAATTGGGATATTATCAATCAACAATTACACTACAACCGTTGGATAACCAACTGTTTTTTAAATCAGGTGATTAACTTGGATATAAGAATTTACAAAACCAAAAAAAGCATCTACGACGCATTCATAGAACTTCGCTCAAAAAAAGAGCTCCGCAAAATTACCGTGCGTGAGCTCTGTGAAACAGCACTTATTAACAAATCGACCTTTTATTCATATTACGAAGATATTTTTGATTTGGAGGATAAAATAGAAAGCGAGGTTGTTGAAAACATTATCAATTCAATTACTCACCCTGAAAATATGATTGATGATCCCGCAAAGTTTTATCAGGATTTGCTTGCCGCAATGACAGAGAATCACAACGCATACATAATCAATACTGTTTTCTCGGGAGCACAGCACCCTAATCTTGTAGAAAAAATCTCAAAATCACTTAACTCTGTTTTCTTCAGTTTTCATCCTCAGCTTGAACAAAACCGCAAGTTTTGCATTATGCTCGACTACGCAATATACGGCGGATACTATGCCTTTGAGGAAGACAGAACCAAAAGCAACCCGACCGAGCTGACAAACACAATCGCCGAAATTACCGATCATATGAGCAAACTTATGCGTACTGCTTTAAGCTTTTGATTACACTCTGACACTATATTCTTTAGCGACAGGAGTTATAAAGTCAAGCCCCCTGCTCTTTGGGGTATTATATGCCAGAGCGGCAATATCTGTTGCAAAAATATCCTTTTCAAGCAGCCTTGACGTACTGCCGCCGAGCTTCATACCGCTTGCCGCAGATGTAATCACGGTTTTTTTGCAATGCTTTAAAAGTTTTGCCCCTTCATTGGTAAATCCCAGAACATACACATAATCAATCGGAAAATTCTGCATTTCCTCTGTTATTCCAAGTAAAGCACAAATCATAATTCTGCGTATGCGCGCGTGAGTGTAGCGCTTTGTCTTTATTTCATTTATTATTTCTTTTACAGAATTATATTTGCTTGCGGCTGTAAAAATTCTGTTTTCAAGTCCCTCGCCTACATCAGGCAACAGGGCAATTTCATCTGCCGTCATACTTCTGAGTTTGTAAAGCAAAATCCGTTCAAGGTTTTCGGGATAGGTAATCTCCCCTGTTGATGTCGGCATATAAGCGCCTGCGTCCTCTCCTCGGCGCAAAAGCTCTCTTATGTGCGACGCCGAGGCAATGCTTCCTTTTGCCACACGGCTGTCGTGCTCTGCTCCGATGCGCTTAATGGGCATCGGCTTAATTTTTGGGCTGATATTTCGCAGATATTCCACTGCAAGCACATTATTCGGTGCAGTCAGCACATCTGCTGTTTTATCCCCCAGCACCGCTCTGACGGCGTTTTCAAGCGCACGCGGATAATATCCGCCGCTTTTCATTTCATTCTTTATTATAGAACGAACCTCGTCGTTTTTGTCGGAATTTGCCGCACTCAAAAGCAAGTTAATGTCGTCGGTTTCGCATCCGAAAGCAAGATAACGGGTGCAGTCAAAGGCTTGTGCAATCTCTGTTCCAGCCGCCGCAAATCGTGCGGCAGTCGCTACAGAATATACACACGGAAGCTCCAGCACCAAATCTGCGCCGTTTTGCAGAGCCGCCCTTGCCCTTGCAAATTTGTCGCAAATTGCAACCTCTCCGCGCTGTACAAAGCTGCCGCTCATCACCGCAATAACAGGCTCACTTGCAGTATTTTTTGCTTTGTTCAACAGATATTTGTGACCGTTATGAAACGGATTAAACTCACTGATTACGGCAACAGCCATTTCACAACCTCCTTTTTGGCGCATATTACAAATTTATACTTGAAAAATCACAGTTTTTAGTGTATCATATTAAGGAATATTATACAATAAATCAAATATTTTTTCAATATTTGTAAAGGGGACGATTAATAATGAAAATTCTTGTAATCAACGCAGGCAGCTCATCGCTTAAATTCCAGCTTATCGACGCTGAAAGCGAGGCTGTTTTATTCAAAGGCAACTGTGAAAGAATCGGAACAGACGGTTCTTTTATCGGATTTAAAACAGCCGACAGTCAGAAAATTGAAATTAAAACTCAGATGCTCAACCACACTCAGGCATTTGAAGCTGTTAAAAATGCTCTTGTTGACCCTGAGCACGGCGCAATCAAAGATTTGTCTGAGGTTTCTGCAATCGGTCACAGAATAGTACAGGGCGGTGCATACTTTGACAAATCCGTACTTGTAAACAACTCAGTACTTCAAAAAATCAAGGAGCTTGCTTCTCTTGCTCCGCTTCACAACCCTGCTAACCTTCAAGGCATTGAGGCTTGCTCAAAGGTGTTTGGACCAAAGGTTCCTCAGGTTGTGGTATTTGATACTGCATTTCATCAGACAATGCCCGAAAAAGCATATATGTATGCGGTTCCGTACAAGTATTATGAAAAATTCGGCGTGCGCAAGTACGGCTTCCACGGAACATCACACCGCTATGTAACCGACAAAATGACAGAGCTTATGGGCAATCAAAAGGATCTTAAGCTCATCACCTGCCACATCGGCAACGGTTCATCAATCTCTGCTGTCAAGAACGGCAAGGTTATTGACACAACAATGGGTCTTACTCCGCTCGGCGGCTTTATGATGGGTACTCGTTCAGGCTCACTTGACCCATCGGTAGTTACATTTATTGCAGAAAAGGAGCACCTAACCCCTGAAGAGATTTCTAATATTTTGAACAAAGAATCGGGCTTGCTGGGCGTTTCAGGCGTTTCGTCAGACGACCGTGACGTTACTGCTGCCGAGGAAAACGGCGATATGAGAGCACATCTTGCTCACGAGATGCTGTACTACCAGATTGCCAAATACATTGGCAGTTACTATGTAGCTCTCGGCGGATGCGACGGAATTGTTTTCACCGCAGGTCTTGGCGAAAACCAGCCGCAGCTCAGAGAAAAGGTATGCGATTATCTTGCTTGTCTTGGTGTTAAGCTTGACAAGGAATTCAATGCAACGGCAAAAAGAGGCATAACAGGCACACTTTCTGCTCCTGACTCCAAAATTCGCGTTGAGCTGATTGCAACCGATGAGGAAATGGTAATTGCAAGAGATACCAAGGCAATCGTAGAAACTCTGTAAATTTTGCAGACAATTTCAATTTACAATTTGGCAGGCGGTTTGATATTTATACCCGACCAAAATTAATTATCGTAAATATATTCAGGGAGCGGTTTATTTTCCGCTCCCTGATTTTATGCTGTTGAATCATTGACCACAGTATCTCTTGTATCTCTGAACAAAAGTGAAATACACCATATTGCCGCAAGTCCGACAAGGATGTATATAACTCGGCTGATAATTCCTGTTTGTCCTCCGCAAATCCATGCAACAAGGTCAAACTGAAAAATTCCGATACTGCCCCAGTTAAGGCCGCCAATGACAAGAAGCGTCAAAGCTATTTTATCAAGCATTCAAAGTCCTCCTTTGTATTTGCTGATAATAGTATTGACGCTTACATTATTTTTATTCAAATTTTATTTTACAAAAATTACCGCAAAAATTGCAATCAGCAAGCCTAACCCAAGCAGCATAATTCCGAAAATTCTTGTGCGCTTAACGGCATTTTGTATTTTGTATTTTTTTATCATACTTTCTGTAGGGAACGGCAACAAAAGCAGCATTATTCCGAGAACAGCACAGCTGCCTACCGACAAAACAAGTCCGACTTCTCTTGAAAACGAAAATATAAAAAGTCCTATCGGAATACCGAATACGCAAATCATATTGATTACGGAAAACAGCTTTCCAAATCTTTCAACCAACTCGTAATACTTATTTGCGTGCAACTGACATTCGTCATTACAATACTGGTCAAAATACGAAATTTCACTGCCGCAATAATCACATTTCTTCACCAAAACACCCCAAAACGTATCTTTCTTAATTACAGTATAACACAAATTTCGCCTTTACTCAAGTGTGCACTTTAGGCTTTATCGGCTAATTTTCGGATTGACTTTTATTAATCTTTGCCTTGATTTTTTCAAAGGTAACCCCGTATCTTTCCGCAATATCCTTGGCGTAGCTCACGCCCTGCGGAGGAGCAATAAACACCTTAAACGACCTTTGTCCGTGGTCAACACCCGTAACCATACTCTCAATTCTGCTGTCGCCCTCGGTATTGCTGTTGATTTCGTCCAAACCTCTTGCAAGGTCGTGCATATGAGTGTTAAACACCGAACGCACTCCCAGATATCGCATTGCCTTTATAACGTCTTTGGCTATATACAGACCTTCGGCAACGTTGGTGGTCGCAAGACTTTCGTTAAGCAAAATCAGGCTTTTTCTTGTGGCTACATCAAAAATCTCAGACAGGCGCTTGCTCTCCTCACCCAGTCTGCCCAGATCGACGGTGTCGTTCTCATCAGCCGGAAAATGTGTAAAAATATTGTCGCAAGGACTGAACTTCATTGAGCCTGCCGGCACGTAAATTCCGTTTTGCGCCAGCAAAAACGCAAGTCCCACCGCCTGAGTAATGGTCGTTTTGCCGCCACGGTTCGGGCCTGTCAAAATATAAATTCGCTTGTCGTCATCAAACACAAACTCATTTGTAACAATCGAGATTTCCTCCCCCTGAGCGGCTTTTATGCCCAGCTTGAGGTTATAAATTTCTTCAATATACGCACTGCGCTCCTCCGTCGGCACAACCTCAGCCTTGCACGCAGGCAATCCCATTGCCTTGATTTTATCAAAAAGCTCGGCAAATCTGATATAAAAAATAATTTCAGGCATAAGAGATACAAACGAATATCCGTCAATGCTGATATACTTGTTGAGCATAGACTTTATGTCGTTGACAGTGCGGCGCAGGATGTCTGTAACTACTTTTTTCAGTGCATCGGAAAGCGGATCGGCACCTGTAAGTGAGCTTCGCATTGTTGTGTTAACGTCCTGCTGAGCACCCGTCACAAGCTGACCTATTCCAATCTGAGATGTGGATGGATTAGCTGAATGAAAACGCACAAAGCCCGACACATCGTTGCCGTGATGCAGTTCATCGTCACGGTTGGCAAATTTCATAAATCGTTTTAAAATTCCGCTGTCGGTAAATTCCTTGTCGTTGAGCGAAATCACGCCCACTGTCTTGGGACGGAGCAGTTCGTCAAGGTTGACTCCGAGCGTAATACTCTTGAGGCTTCGCGCTTTGTCAAGCATCTCGTTAATGTCTTTTTTCAAATCAGGAAAACCGCTGTCATTATAAATAGCCTGCACGCTCTCTTTGAGCTTGAGCATACCCTCAGACCTGACATCAATTTCTTCAAGCACATTTTTCAGGCACGTAATGCAGTCAACATAGCCGTCCATTTCACGCAGGCGGTTTATCATCTGCCAAAGCGATGAGGCTTCGGAATCCTTTTGAAAGCGCTCAATCTCTCTCAAATCATCAAGTTTTTCAAGCAAACTCGAAAGACTTTCCCTAAGCTTTGGATAGCGCAAAAAGTCATCAAACACATCACACCTGTACTTGATAACCTGTTCGTCATCGGTAATATTTATCAAAAGCTGTTTTATGCTGTTGCGCTCATATGGTTCCTTTGTAAGCGCATCACACAAAAAATCAATCGATAGATCGTTTACCGCCTCTTTGGTAAGTGTTTTATATTCCGCATTTGAATTCTGCGGATGAAGTAAACTTAAATTTTCCATACAAACCTCTTTTTTAGCTCGGGAATAATCGTCGGTTTTTAGCTTAACGTCGGTAGCCCGAGTCATACATATTTCTATTGGTAACGCAAGATACAACTCTAGTTTGCTTTAATTTCGGGCACTATAGGTTATTGCTCAAACTACACTGTCTGCCCGAATTGCAACCGGCATTATGCCGTACGTTTTCTATGAATATAGTATCACACTATTTTAGCAAATTCAATCACATACTTGAGTGAAATCAAAGTTTGTGTTACAATATGTACATAATAAAATCTTTAATTAAAATATAACTGAGGTGCAAATATGGAACAAGAAATGCTGAAAAGAATTAATGAGCTTGCCAAGAAAAAGCGCGAGCAGGGTCTTACGCCGGAAGAACAAGCTGAGCAGAAAAAACTGTACAAAATATATCTTGGCGAAATCCGCAGTCAGTTTAACGCAACACTTGACAATGTGAGCGTAAAAGATAAGGACGGAAGCGTTATGCCGTTTAAATCGGCATACAAAAAGAAAGACAAATAATGCCTGCCGATACGCAGGCTGTATAATACATTTACTTTTCTGATTTGTTAAATTAACATATCAATTTTAGGGGAAAGGGATTAAAAATCCCTCTCCCCCTTTTTTCTTCTGCTTTTTACACTGAAAAGGGGCTGTTATAAACAGCCCCTAATTTATATTATATTCGGTTATTAAACAGTTTCGCTGTTGTTGCCGTAGTAAGCATTTAGATACATCTGCTTAATTTCCTTGAAGAGCGGGTATCTTGGGTTAGCGCCTGTGCACTGATCATCAAATGCCTGCTCTACCATTTCGTCAAGTCTTGCAAGGAAGTCAGCTTCGTCAACGCCATACTCCTGAATAGAGTTCTTAATGCCGATTCTTGCCTTAAGGTCATTAATCATCTTAATGAGGTTCTCAACACTCTCGTCATCGTTCTTACCCTGAACACCAAGGAACTTAGCGATTTCAGCATAACGAGCCTTTGTCTTTGGATGGTCATACTGTGAGAATGTACCCATCTTAACAGGAACATCAGCAGCATTGAATCTGATAACCTGCTCAATCATAAGTGCGTTTGCAATACCGTGTGGGAGGTGATGGAAAGCACCAAGCTTGTGAGCCATTGAGTGGCAAACACCAAGGAATGCATTAGCAAATGCCATACCTGCCATTGTAGCACCGTTAGCAACCTTTTCACGGGCAAACGGCTCATTCTGACCGTTGTCATAGCAAGCAGGAAGATACTTGAAGATAACCTCAAGCGCTCTGAGTGCAAGACCGTCTGTAAAGTCAGTTGCAAGCATTGAAGCATAAGCCTCAAGTGCGTGAGTGATAGCGTCGATACCTGATGCAGATGTAAGTCCCTTTGGACCGCTCATCATATTATCAGCGTCAACGATAGCCATATTAGGCATAAGCTCATAGTCAGCAAGCGGATACTTAACGCCTGTGTTCTGGTCTGTGATAACAGCAAACGGAGTAACCTCTGAACCTGTACCTGAAGATGTAGGAACTGCTACAAAGTAAGCCTTCTCGCCCATCTTAGGGAACTTGTAGATTCTCTTGCGGATATCGTTAAAGCGCATAGCCATATCCATAAAGTCAACTTCAGGATGCTCATAAAGAACCCACATAATCTTGCCTGCGTCCATTGCTGAACCGCCGCCGAGTGCGATAATTACGTCAGGCTCAAACTTTCTCATAGCCTCTGCACCCTTCTGAGCAGAAAGCAATGACGGGTCAGGCTCAACATCAGCAAATGTTGTGTAAGTAATGCCCATTTCATCGAGCTTGTCTGTGATGCCCTTTGTGTAACCGTTCTTGTAGAGGAATGAGTCTGTTACAATGAAAGCTCTCTTCTTGTTCATAACATCCTTAAGCTCCTGAAGAGCAACAGGCATACAACCCTTCTTCATATAAACCTTTTCGGGCGCTCTGAACCAAAGCATATTCTCTCTCCTCTCGGCAACTGTCTTAATATTGATAAGGTGCTTACAGCCAACGTTCTCAGATACTGAGTTGCCGCCCCAAGAGCCGCAGCCGAGTGTGAGTGACGGTGCAAACTTAAAGTTGTAGATATCACCGATACCACCAAGTGATGACGGTGAGTTGACAATAAGACGGCAAGCCTTCATTCTCTCTGCAAACTCGTCAAGCTTTGCTCTCTCGTTAACATTGTCAATCCAGAGTACAGATGTATGACCCATACCGCCGTTGTTAGCAAGCAGTGTTTCGGCAATGTTGAGTGAATCCTCAAAATTCTCTGACTTGTACATACCGAGGATTGTTGTGAGCTTCTCGTGACCGAATGCTTCCTCAGTATCAGTGCTTGTAGCCTCACCAATGAGAACCTTTGTTTCCTCAGGAACCTCAAAGCCTGCCATCTGAGCGATTGTAACAGGGCGCTGACCAACGATTTTTGCATTAAGCGCACCGTTGATAAGCATTGTCTTTCTGATTTTGTCAGCTTCCTTCTTGTTCAGGAAGTAACAACCTCTCTTTGTAAATTCAGCCTTAACATCATCATAGATGAGTTTGTCGGCAATAATGGTCTGCTCTGTTGCACAAATCATACCATTATCAAATGTCTTTGAATGAATAATTGAGTTTACGGCATTGATAATATCAGCTGACGGATCAATGATAGCAGCTGCGTTACCTGCGCCAACGCCCAGTGCAGGAGTACCGCTTGAATAAGCAGCCTTAACCATTCCGGGACCGCCTGTAGCAAGAATAAGGTCAGATTCCTGCATAACAAGATTTGTAAGTTCAAGAGAAGGAGTGTCTACCCAGCTGATGATACCCTCAGGAGCACCTGCCTTAACAGCAGCCTCAAGAACAATCTTTGCAGCCTCGATTGTGCACTTCTTTGCACGTGGGTGAGGGCTTATGATGATACCATTTCTTGTCTTTAAACAAATAAGTGTTTTAAATATAGCAGTTGATGTCGGGTTTGTTGTCGGAATAACAGCGCCGATTACACCGATAGGCTCTGCAATCTTAGTAACACCCATTACCTTATCTTCTTCAACAACGCCGCAGGTTTTCATATCCTTATAAGCATTGTAAATGTACTCAGCAGCGTAGTGGTTTTTGATAACCTTGTCTTCTGCGATACCCATACCTGTTTCTTCAACAGCCATTTTTGCAAGTGGAATTCTCATCTGGTTTGCAGCAGTAGCAGCCGCAAAGAAAATCTTATCTACCTGCTCCTGAGTGTATGTTGAAAAAATCTTTTGAGCTTCTCTGACTCTTGCCAAAGCAGCCTCAAATGTTTCAACGTTTTCCACGATAGGATACTCTTTTGTACTCATTAAATCTACCTCTTATCTTGCATAATATAATGTATTTAATCTGACAAAGCTGTCAGAATTGCAAACAAATTACTGCTTGATTTCCTCAAAATTAAAGCCGTTAGTCTTTGCATAATTTTCAGGATATGAACCCTTTGCAGCCTTGATTGTAATTTTGTTAGGACAATCAGAGAATGCACTTTCCTTGATGCTTGTTATGTTTGAAGGAATTGTAACTTCCTTAAGATCCTGGCACTGATAAAATACAAACTCACCGATTGATGTCAAGCTGTCGCTCTTTGGAATAGTAACGCTTGTAATTCCTGTAGCCGAGAATGTACGTGATCCAAGATTTTTTACCGAAGCAGGAATGTCAACTTCCTTAAGATTACGGCAGTTAAAGAACACACTGTTTCCGAATGTCTTAATATTCTTTGAGAACTTAACGCTTGTAAGTCCGTTACAACTTGAGAATGCATAGTCCTGAACTGTTGTGATTGAGTCAGGCATTTCAACGCTTGTAATGTCGGCGCCGTTAAACACGCTCTTGCCGATAATTGTTACCTTGTAGTTGTTGTATGTTTCGGGGATTTTAATATCCTTATCCTTACCTGTGTAGGATGTAAGCATAAGCTCGTTGCTGTTAACAATAAAATACCCAAAATCGCCGTCTTTTAGGTCAGGCTCAGTTGCCTCAACAACATATCCGGGAGTCTGAGCTCCGCCGTTTTTGTCTGAACAACCGCAGCTGGAAAAACCGATTGCAACTGATGTGCAGATTGCACACGCAAGTAATGCGCATAAAATTCTTTTCATAATTAAGGATCCTTTCAAAATAAATAAATCGAATAAAGCTTTTGTCGACCAAGACAAATGTTCAAACACAACTTGCCTTAGTAACATTCTATCATCTTTGTTAAATAATTGTCAATGTTTTTTTAGTCATTTTTCTACTTTTATCGTGTTCAATAATAATTTAAAATAGATACAGCTTTATTATAGCAAAAGTAACAATTTTAGATTGGTAATATTTATTAGATGCAGAGTCTGCCTTACTTTTTAAGGTAGGGACAATCGCCTTTCATATTAACAAAACTAAATTTAAATAAAAAATAGCGATAGAATCAAACCGATTTGGATAAATTATGGAATTTGTCGAATTTGAACTTTATACCCTTGAAATTTTAAATCATCGTGCTAAAATATAAAACGGTTTTTGAATACATATATATGAAAAAGGGCAGACAATCCGCCTCGGCAATGCTGATAACTAAGCTTTGAGCGCGGTTGTCGTACTAACTTTGACCTAAAGCACATAGCAATTTACCAAAGCTGTTTTGTGCCTTTGGTCAGGGATTAGTATCAAGGGGTGATTTTATGGAATTTGACACTTTGGAAATTTTAAAGGACCTTGCCATAATTCTTGCTGCTGCAAAGCTGCTCGGTATTCTTGTGCGCAAACTCGGCGGTCCTCAGGTTGTCGGTGAAATACTGGCAGGTCTTATCGTCGGTCCGTGCGTACTCGGACTTGTGGACTATTCAGGATTTATCTCCGGCATAGCAGAAATCGGCGTTATTCTTCTGATGTTCTCAGCAGGACTTGAAACCGATCTCAAGGAGTTGCTTAAGACAGGTCCTGTTGCACTTTTAATTGCTATAGCAGGTGTTGTTGTTTCGGTTTTAGGCGGTGCGGCAGTGTATCTCGGTTTTGGGTTTGGTACGGCTGACTCAGCTATGCTTGAAGCCATATTTATGGGAACAATTCTTGCTGCAACCTCAGTCAGCATTACCGTTCAAGCGCTCAAGGAGATGGGACATCTCAAGGGCAGAATTGCAACTGCAATTTTGTCGGCGGCAATCATCGATGATGTAATCGGAATCGTGCTTTTGACTGTTGTTATCGGATTTAAAAGTCCCGATGTCCAGCCTGCAAAGGTTTGCATCAACATTGCAATTTTCTTCTTGCTTGCCATTATTCTCGGCTTTGCGCTTTATTATCTGTTCAAATATTTTGACAAGCGCTGGCCGCACTCAAGACGCATACCGATTTTCGGACTTGTGCTGTGCTTTGCAAGCGCATATTGTGCGGACGCTTTCTTTGGCATTGCCGACATCACAGGTGCATATGTTGCAGGTATTATTCTGTGCAACATCAAGGATTCACACTACATTGAACGCAAGATGGACGTAAGCTCATATATGATATTCGGACCTGTGTTTTTTGCAAGCATCGGATTACAGACCAGCTTTGACAATTTTAATCTTTCGATGCTTTGGTTCTCAATCGCACTCGTTGGCATTGCGCTTCTGACAAAGGTTATCGGTTGCGGAGGTACCGCAAGACTTTGCAAATTTAACAACGTTGAATCACTCAAAATCGGCGTTGGTATGATGAACCGGGGCGAGGTTGGCTTGATTGTAGCCAAAGAGGGACTTGATGCAGGATTGATGGCACCGCAGTTTTTTGCTCCTGTAATCATTCTGATTATTGTTTCATCTCTTGCCACTCCAATCATTTTAAAGCTGATTTATTCCAAATGGCCTGATAAGCAGGACGTTGAAACTGCAAAAGTTGAAAACACAAAATAAAAATTACGTTTTGATTGAATGATTTGCACCCTCAATAGGAAATTTTACAGGCTTGGCCCCTGCAATGGGGACACAGAATATTTGACAATACATTGCAATCTCAAGCAGCCGCATATATGCGGCTGCTTATTTTTGGTGCTCTTTAGGACGTAAATACCCCCCGGTTGAACCGGTGGTATTTATGCTCGCCTTCGAGTCCCTGTTGCCGCTTATTATAAAATGAAAACAGCGCACTATTTGATACCAAATGCGCACCCCACAGATAAATCCTTAAAAGGTATGGGAATAATGAAAATGTGCGTTTAATAATTAAAAGCCATAGATAAGCCGAATTCTATCGTGTAAGCATATCGACTGCATCAGCTTCCGTTTTGACAAAGAATACATCTTTACCCTTGTTGCTCTCATAAATAAAATCTTTCAGCGGTTTGCTGGTGTAATGAGAAAAATCTCCGTAAATGGCAATACGTCCGCCGTAATTAATGTACTTTTGTAAGATTTCACCGGCAAGACCGGTGCTGAGAATAAAGAAATCCTCTACAATTAATTCCTTGCCAATCGCAATATTTTTTGTTCCTGCTTCATACTTTGAAGTCATCAGCAAATCAAGTGCGGACTGTGCGTCCGTTATAACCTTTTCGCTGCTTTGCACAACGGCACAGATTATGCCGTTTCTTTCAATTTTTGTAATCTTCATTTTTGATTCTTTCCTCCGTAATTATCAATTTGTCGAGTTTTTTGTAATTCTGTAGCAAATACTAAAAACAGTCCACCGGACTGTTTTATTTACGCTCGCCTTCAAGTCCGTTTGTTGCGTCAACGTTTTTTAAACACTTTCTCTGCGTATGTTCAATCAGCTATATTTATTACAATTTTCTCTTTCTGCACGGCAAGTTTCTCAAACTGTGCCGCACCGCCGGTTATGTGCTTGACATAAGTGATAACATAATCGGCTTGTTCAATCATCCATTTATTGCGATAGTTTATTGCAAATCTTCGTGGGACGGCTTCGATGCCTTCCGGGAGAATAGTAACGGTAGGACTTATTTGCTCCGAATCACATTTACCGACCGGCAAATATGCAAGAACTACCGCATAGTCTATGGAATAAATCTCTTTCAGCTTTTTCAGGCAATTTCTTACCATATAATCAAAGCTACCGTGATTACCAACGTAAAATTTAGATACATTTTTATTCTCAATCAAATTAACAAGAGTCGACCTTAGTTTCGGCTCTATTTTTTTTGGCGTATCTTTATGTCCAAAAAAGGTACAAATCAACATAGTTTCACCACATATTTAGACCAGTATAGCGGTCAATATTTTGGTTCAGTATAACATAAAATATAGATAATTGCAACCAATACCGGTCAAAACTGTTTGAGAGGTAAAACTATGGAACAAAAAATAAGAAGAGATTTAAATATGGGAGCAAATCTGCGCACGTTAAGAGATAAATCAGGATTGTCACAGGAAAAGCTTTGTGCTGAACTCCAGCGCAAAGGTTGTGACATAGGCAGAACAACTTACGCTAAATATGAATCAGGTGAGTTGAACATAAGAGCAAGTGTTATTGTTGCACTCAAAAAGATATACAACTGCTCATATGACGATTTTTTTGCAGGATTAGAACAAGAAGTTTAATAATTTTTGACTAACATTTGACTAACATTTTTGCGAAAAAACACGATTATTTACGGTTATTTACGGTATTTTTGCCGGTGCGCCAACGTAATATTTGATATGCAAATGCCGCCTGCCCCGTTTGTTGCGTCCACGTTTATTTAATACGCTTCTTCTGCGCTCTCGCTAAAAACAGTCCTCAGGACTGTTTTATTTACGCTCGCCTTCGAGTCCCTGTTGTCGCTGTTAAAATGCAAAATGCAAATGCCGCCTGCCCCGTTTGTTGCGTCCACGTTTATTTAATACGTTTCTTCTGCGCTCTCGCTAAAAACAGTCCACCGGACTGTTTTATTTACGCTCGCCTTCGAGTCCCTGTTGTCGCTGTTAAAATGCAAAATGCAAATACAGAGTACCCTTTTGGGTACTCTGTATTTGCTGGTGCGCCAACAGGGACTCGAACCCCGGACCGACCGGTTATGAGCCGGTAGCTCTAACCAACTGAGCTATTGGCGCATAATATTTATTACGCAAGTGTTATTATAGCAAAAATATAATTGCTTGTCAAGAATTTTACTTAGAAATATTCTGACATAATTATTGTTTAAAAGTCAGGTTTGTGCTATACTTGGATAAATAAAGGTTTTTAAGGGAGAGTTGAATATGGCTACAATCAAACCGTTTAAGGGTATGAAGTATGACACCGCCGTTGCCGGCGATATATCTGCGCTTTGCTGTCCGCCTTACGACATCATAAGCGATGAACAACGAGCCGATTTTCTCGCAAAAAATAAAAATAATATCATTCGTCTTGAACTGCCCAAAGAGGGCGCAGACCCCTACGCTGTTGCCGCTGATGTTCTCAATATGTGGCGTGACAAAGGGGTACTGACTTACAACGACACTCCTTGCATTTACATCTATGAAATGGAATTTACTGCATACGGCGAGCGCAAAAGCGTAAAGGGCATTATCGCTCGCGTTAAACTTGAAGAATTCTCAAAGGGCATTATTTTGCCGCACGAGTTCACTCTGTCGGGCGCAAAAGAGGATCGCTTTAACCTGATGAAAGCCACCAACTGCAATTTCAGTCAGATTTATGCACTGTATATGGACGGTGAGCATACCACGCTTCGCACTGTTGACAGTTGCTCAAACGGCAAGCCGGAGCTTGAAACGACAGACGATGACGGTGTAACTCACCGCCTGTGGACAATCTCTGACAAAGGCGTAATTGCAAAGCTTGTCGATGACTTTTCGGTGCGCCGTCTTTATATTGCAGACGGTCATCACCGTTATGAAACCGCTCTTAATTACCGCAACTACTGTCGTGAAAACGGTCTGTCAAAAGAGGGCGACCCCTGCGATTATCAGATGATTTTCATTACTGATATGGAACATCCGGGACTTGTTGTGTTTCCGACTCACCGCCTTGTGTACAATTTAAAAGACTTTGATAAACAGGCAGTGCTTGACAAGTGCCAACGATACTTTGACGTCACCAAAAAACACGGTACCGATACAATGGAAAAAGAGCTTGCCTCACTTTATGACGAAGGCAAAAAAGCGTTTGCGTTCTATTGCGGCAACCAAGAATGGTATATGCTCGTGCTTAAAGACATCAATGTTATGGACGACGTACTGCCCGATGTAAGTGTTGCCTCACGCAGGCTTGACGTCAGCGTGCTTCATTCACTTGTGCTTGAAGAAATATTCGGAATTGACAAAGAGAATATGGCAAAGCAAATCAATCTTAAATACACCAAACACTTTGATGATGCAATCAAGGGAGTTGATGACAGCAAATATCAGTGCTCGTTTGTACTCAATCCAACGAGAGTTACAGAGATTCGTGATGTTGCGGCGGCAGGCGAAAAAATGCCGCAAAAGTCAACATATTTTTATCCCAAAATGATAACAGGAATGGTTATGAACGATTTGGGAGTGGAATAATGAAGGATTATAAAATGCGCCGCGGCAACAGACAGATGTCTGTTGCTGATGCCAAAGAGGTTTTGCACAGCGGCGAATACGGTGTGCTGTCCACAATCGGCAATGACGGCTGGCCCTACGGTATACCGCTGAACTTTGCCTTTGACGGCGAGCGGATTTATTTTCATTGTGCCAAGGATGTCGGACACAAAGAGGAAAATCTCAATTTCAGCAACAAGGTTTCGTTTTGTGTTGTGTGCAACAACGCAGTAAAAAGCGCTGAATTCACAGAAAAGTTTGACAGTGTAATAGCCTTTGGCACAGCTCAAAAGGCTGATGACAATCAAAAGCGATACGGACTTGAACTGCTTATAAAAAAGTATTCATCCGAATTTTATGAAAAGGGTGTGGCTTACATTGACAAAGCCCTTAACAAAACCGATGTTTATGTGATTGAAATTGCAAAAATAAGCGGCAAACGACATGAGTGATATTGCCGATATGTGATTAAATTAAGTATAAATATCTGCAAAACTACACAAGTTAATAATAACCTTTTGACCAAGAATTTGATAACAAACCGTGAACAGATTAACTAATCGAAAATATGAAAATTTTTGTTATTTTTACAGGCGGGACAATCGGCAGCAGTAAAAAAGGCGGAGTAATCTCGCCTGACAGCAGTTGCAGATATGCCCTGCTTGATATGTACAATCAAATAAACAGCGATGTCGATTTTACTGCCGCCTGTCCCTATACTATTCTCAGTGAAAATTTGTGCGGAGAAAATCTTAACCAACTCAGCGATTGCATAAACGAATGCGATATTGACAGCTTTGACGGTATTATTGTCACTCACGGAACTGACACTCTGCAATTTACCTCGGCTTTTTTGGGGCTTGTTTTTGCGGATTTTCCCAAACCGATTGTTGTGGTGTCGGCAAATTATCCGCTTGATGACGAGCGTTCAAACGGACTTGTTAATTTTTCGGCGGCAGTGGACTTTATTCGTTCGGGTCGAGGCAACGGCGCTTTTGTTGCCTACACAAACAGCGGTGAAGCCCCTAAAATTCATTATGCGGCAAAACTGCTTGCGCACCCTGCCTACAGTGACGAGGTGCGCAGTATTCACGACGAAATTTATGCCGTTCACAATTTGAGTGCACAGCTTAATGATAACAATGCTCCTGCGCCCGATTGTGTTCAATCGTTTGCATATAATTTAGAAAGCGGAAACAGCACTGTTTATGATTTAAGAAAACAGCTTAATCTGCCGCAAAACAAAAAGCTGTCAAGCCGCTCAGGCATTCTCTGGTTGAAGTCGTATGTGTCGATGACATATCCCAAAATCACAAGCGATATCAAAGCGGTACTTTTGGAGGGGTATCATTCAGGCACGCTCAACACTCTTAATGAAGAGCTTAAGGACTTTTGCAGGCAGGCTGAAATTCGTGGTGTGCCTGTGTACCTTATCGGTTCAGAAAAGGGCTTTTTCTATGAAAGCAAGCTGATGTTTGATGAACTTAAAATCCGAGTACTGCCGCCTGTAGCTCCCACTACAGCATATGTATGGTTATGGCTAAAGCTCAGTAATGATTGATATTAAGGAGTGAACAGTTAAAAATGGGATGTATTATTGAATTTATTGTTGAAATTTTTGCAGAAATCATATTTGAGGGTGCGGCTGATGCCGCAGAATCCTCAAAACTTCCTAAATGGATAAGACTTATAATAGTCAGTGTAATATGCGCAATTCCGATAACTGTCAGCACAATTCTTATGATAAACTCATATATTGCAAAAGACGAGGTCGGCTACTTAATTGTTGTGACGGTAATTGAAGTGTTGCTTGTAGGGCTTTGGTTGTTTTTATTCTGCAAAATTTTAATTGGCAAACCAAAGTTTTAGTTCGGGGATATTCCTCGCACCACAGCTTAGTAACGGTAGCCCGGTGCAAGCATTTTTCTATTGATAACGCAAGATGCCTTTTTGCTTCGTTATAATTTCGGGCAAATGTCGTATTAATTTTCCTCATACTATCTGCTCAACCAAAATTATTAGGGCTTGTTTAATAAATAGCGAAATGCACAAAAAGCGAGAGATTTTTTCGCAAGTCAAGGCATTTTTTTGATGGAATACTGACGTATTCCGAGAAAAAATAACGCAGAATTGCGGAAAAAGATCCGCTTTTCTGGGCGTTTTGTCATTTATTAAACAAGCCCTAGTTGTACATTGCAACGCACGTTGCCGCCTACTGCTTAACGTGGGATAATAAATCATAATCAATTAAGCAAATATACACCAAAGTTAAGATATGCCGCAAAAGTCACCCATATGAGGTACGGAATTTGAAGCAATGCGGCAGTCTTGTTCACCTTGTAAAACTGCACAATCATCACGATTATAAGCAGCCACAATGCGATAATTATAAAAAACGCCGGCAAAAATTGTTGTCCGTTAAAAAACACCAAAGGCCACACAAAATTGACTGCGAGTTGGACTGCATATACCACAAGTGCAGATGACAATATGCGCGGATTTTCTTCATAAACAAGATATGCTGAAATTCCCATCAACGCAAACAAAATGGTCCATACAATCGGAAACAACACATCAGGAGGCGTAAGCGGAGGTTTTGCAACAATTTCAAACTTTTTCATTCCGCCCATCGTCAATAATCCCGACAGTGCTCCTGTTCCCAAACTTATAGCAAGACTTACAAGCAGATGCTTAATATTAATTTTGTGAACGCCTGACATATAATCACCTCAAAAAAAATACTCCCACTCTATTATACGGAGTGGGAGCTTGTTTTATACTAAAACAAAATGCGGTTAGTATAATGAATTTTTTCCTGTTATGTCAGGACAATTTACATTACTGATAATCACACACATTTACCCATGAGAGCAGGAATTCACGCTCTTCGGGCTTGCCCTTAACAGACTGTGAAGCGGCAACAATCGGAAGCCACTCGTTAACATACTGACGTGCAGTGTCGGTCTTTTCGCAGAAAAGCTTGATGTACTTCTCAGCCAAATCCTCTCTTTTGTTAAGGCAGAAGAGCAGATATGTTCTTGCTGCGTCTGCGGCACCATTGCCCTGAGTTGCGTGTGACCAGTCTAACACATACGGTGTGCCGTCTTCGGTGATGATAACGTTACTCGGGTTAAAGTCGCCGTGACAAACCTTTGTGTGATTTTTCATACTGTTAAGGCGGGTATGAAGCTCATATCTTGTAGTTGCGTCAAGATCGGTTTCGGAAATTTTGCGATTCATTTTTTGGTGAAGGTCGTTAAGCAAAGGAGATTTTTTGTCAAGAATACCAATCTGTACGTCAACAAACAGATTCATATATTCATCGATTTTGTCGGGATTTTCCTCCATAAGCTCAGCCAAAGTCTTGCCCTCAATATAGGTAGAAACAATAGCCCACTTGCCGTCAACACTTGTAACCTCAACTATTTTCGGAATATTTAAGCCGGTTTCCTCAACTCTTGCCTGGTTTAGCGCCTCGTTGAGTATATCGGATTTAGGATAACATTCATCAAAAACCTTGGCGACAACATCGCCGTCCCTGTATACAATCTTATTCTTCCTCTTGGCAAGAACATTATCAAATTTCATTTATTTTATTCCCCTTTCGGTTATTTGTAGCAAGTTTAAATTTTTGCTTTAGCTATATTATACAACATATTTTATTCTTAGTATAGTAGAAAAATAACAAAAAATTCATCAGTTACTTTGTGTAATTAGCGAATACATATAAAGACTTTTTTACGTTTTAAATAAAAATATTTTTTATTTTTATGCTAAACGTATAAAATTAACTTGAACTCTTGTCCAAACAATCATCTTTTTTGTTCTGTTCTTTTGTGCAATGTGTATATTAATGTAGAAATTGCAATTTACAAAGGACAATTAACAATTATAGATAAGCAAATAGGTTGATATATTTTAATATGTTAGTTGTCCGACAGTTACAATTTGTTTTCGGGCGACCAATGGTCGCC
>DKXL01000050.1:9917-10059 GCA_002493005.1 Ruminococcaceae bacterium UBA7127 | reverse complement strand
CCCCTACTAAGTGAGGTTTATAGGTACTTCAGTCGATTCTTGCGGCGGCGTGACGCCGCTTACAATTCGAGTTGATAGCGTGATATATTTTAATACGTCATTTGCCCGACAGTTACAATTCGTTTTCGGGCGACCAATGGTC
>DKXL01000050.1:0-9625 GCA_002493005.1 Ruminococcaceae bacterium UBA7127 | reverse complement strand
GGCGACCAATGGTCGCCCCTACTATGTGAGGTTTATAGGTACTTCAGTCGATTCCTGCGTTACTAACAGAAAAATGTTTGACTCGGGCTACTGACGTTAAGCTAAAAACGACGATTATTCCCGAACTAAAAATAAAAGGAAGTCAGATGACTTCCTTTTTTGTCTTGATTTAATCAAGGTTATGTTTTTTATAGTTTACCATCTTGCTGACAAATCAGCCTTGGTAACTCTTTTTTTCTTCTTTGCACAGTATCTTGAGTAACGTGATGCCTTGCGCTCACGAAGGAAAAATACAAGTGCGATTGCGCCCAAAATCATTGCCACAAGCGCAAACCAAAGACCTGCATTTGCGCTTCTCTTGGCTGCAAAAGTTGTTGTGGACGAAATCTGAGGAACAGACTTTGAAAGCGCCTTATTAGTTACCTTGTTAGTCTTTACGGCAATTTCTGACGCTGTATCAGAGTAAATCTGATTTTTCTCGTTTGAAAGAATGAACTCAGAAGGACTTGCTGTTGTCGGCATCTCAATCGGAGCTGTGCTTACAGCAGTTGTTGCTTCTTCCGTAACTACGGGATTTGGATTGCTTACTGCACTGTCACCAAAGAGAACCTCGTATGTTTCGCTGTCAACAACACCTGTTACTGCAAGTGAATTTTCAAGCTGGAAGTTCTTGATTGCCTGCTCGGTGTAGTCACCGAAGAATCCTGTAGGGTCAATGTCAAAATATCCAAGCTCAGCAAGCTTTGACTGGATTTTGGTTACCTCGTCGTTTTCATCACCGTTTTTGTATTCATTAACAGCCTCTTGTTCTTCCTCGCCGTCTGTAGGTTCGGTTGGCTGAGTTTCTTCGGTTTTGTCTTCCTTTGGTTCGTCCTTCGGCGCCATTGGAGCGTCGTCGGAATAAAGGACTTCACGGTCAGAACCTGCAATGCCGTCAACTACAAGACCGGCTGCCTCCTGAAAGGCTCTGTATGCCTTTTCTGTTGCATCACCAAAGCTGCCGTCGATTGCTCCTGTGTAGTAGCCCAGCTCTGTGAGGCGTTCTTGAATTTTCTTTACCTCTTCACCGGTTGAACCGTTCTGCCATGATGTTGGTTTTTTTGAAGATGAGTTGCCCGAAGAACCTGAGTTTGAAGAACCTGAGCCTGATGAGCTTGATGACGGATTTGAAGGGGTTTCGCTTGATCTGCCCTTTGAATCAAAGTAATATGTTGTGCCGTCAATGGTTCTTGATGTATTTGTTATGTACTCGCCGTTTTCGTAGTAATAATAATCACCGTTAAAGTTTTCCCAACCGTTGGTGATGTATGAGCAGGCAGCAAGCTTGAACCAGTATGTCCAGTTGTTGTAACCGCCAATACTCTCGTAGCACATATCATAAGCGTCACCGCGAGCGTCAACCTCCATATTGTCACCCACATATACGCCTACGTGACCCGGACGCCAAAGACCAAGACCGTGAACATTAGGAATGCCTGCGCTTACCGAGCCGGTTTCGGTGGCTGTATTAAGCTGCGGATTACCGCATCTTTCGCCGCCGCAATATGAATAGATAAGACCCGAACAGTCAACTGCACCGGGAGTTGCACCGCCGTACACATATTCCCAACCGCTGTAATAAGCGTTGAGCGCCCATTCGGCAAGACCTGCGCCTGTGCCCTTTGCGCCTGCTGAGAATACCGAGCCAAATACACAGACACCCGAAAGTGTGAGTATACTTAGCAGTATAGCAGTGATTTTCTTTATCCTCTGCATCGTAAAAACCTCCGAATTACAATAAGTGTCACAAAGTTATTCATCTAAAAAATTACAAATCAGATTACACTTATTAACAAATTTGTAACTATTATAACACCAAAGATTAAGAAAATCAACCCCATAGCGCTATTTTTTTGCCCCAGAGGAATATTTAGGGCAAAATAACAGGGAAACTATGCCTCTATTGTGCGAATTTTGAATATATTGGTTACAAAAAGTTACAAAAACATCAATAAACAAAAGAACTTACGATTTTGCAAAGTACAAATTGCAATTAAAAATGTAAAATTAAACTTTTGAGCAGTTCACCCAAAAGTTAAAGGCGCTGTATAAAACAGCGCCCTTTGTAAATCAGCTTATCTATATCTGTTTTTGCCTTTATTTTTTGGCAGTTTTATATCAGCAGTGTCGTATCTTCTGCTGCGGTCTTTTTGCTTAGCCTCTTTTTTGGATACTTTGTATCCATCGTCATAATCGTCGTTTGAGCGGTAACGGGTTTGTGTGCCGCCGCTGCGTGACGCGCTGCTTGCACCTGACGGAGCAAGCTTTTTGCGGAGCAATACACCCGATGCAATGAAGTAAACAATACCTGCAATGCTAAGGAGAACAAGAACCACACCGACTATCAAAATCCAGTTGCCGTTGTCACCTGAACTTGTATTCTTCTGAATAAAGCTGAAATCATCCGAATCATCACCGCTGTTTCCTGCATTTTTAAGGTTTGACGATATATCTTTCCAATCCTTGCTTGAAAGCTCGTTATCGTCAATACTATGATCTGAATCAATAAGAGGAACAGACGGCGCAGTGCTTACCGGAGCAACATATGACTGTCCGCCGCCAACGTATGACGGCTCGTCAACAAAGTAGTTGTTGTTATCATCATCATAGTTGTAGTCGCTGCTCTGCGTGTCATCCGACTGATTATAATCGGGTTCGTCGTACGACGGTGCATCGGTAGGTTGTTCATATGACGGTGCGTCGGTAGGTTGTTCATATGACGTCGCGTCTGTCGGTTCATAAACCGGGTCGGTATAAATCGGAGAGGATGTTTCATCTTCTCCGACAAATTCACCTGTTTCGTCATCAAATCCGTCGCCGTCGGCATCGATTGCCGATACCGTCAGTGAAAAGACCGAAAAACACAGTATTACTGATAATAAAATTGCAAGCAGCTTAAAATGTTTATTCATACTAAGCTCCTTTCTCTAAACCAAAGCAGTTCAATTTATTTTTCGCTTTCGCTGTCTGATGACTGAGCGGCAGTAGTAGGTTCAGGCTTTACAAAGAACATACTCGGATTATACTTGTCGATTATAGAAGTGTTTTCCTCTGCATCAAGCTTGTCGGCAAGATCTTTGAGATACTTTTCATAATCCTCTGACTTCATTTTATTAAGAACAGAAGCTCTGTTGGATTCGTTATTAATATACTCGTCAACATCTTTGTTGATGTCACCCTTGAAAACAAGATAGTAAACAGCGCTTTCGCCGCTGCCAACCTGTACTGTAGCAGCCTTTCTTGTCTTAAGTTTGCCGATAGCCTCTTTAAGCTCGTCACCGAGAGAAGTGCTGTCCTTTACAACATCAACAGCCTTTACAGTTGGGTCTGCTTCAATCTTGTTAGCCTTCATATATGCTTTAAGAACATCATCAAATGACTTGCCGCCGTTAATATCCTTTGAATATCCGTCAATCTCGCTCTTTATCTTCTTAACTTCCTTATCTGACAATGCAACATTGGTTGCCTGACCTGCTTCGTCGGTTGAAGAAGTGTAGAGGTTAACAGGAATATATTTGTAGTCTGTGTAGTTCTCTGTAAAATATTTTGTAAGCTCTTCGTCAGACACAGCCTGCGAACCGCCCTCGTTGTACATTGCGTCAAACAAAGCCTGACTTCTTGTAGAATACTCGTTTGTGCAGTAAGCAAAGCTTTCAAAAGAAACACCGTATTTCTCAAGAGTATCCTTCATTGGCATAATGTAATCCATATAGCCCATAGCAGCATACGGACCAACATTCCAGTTGGTCTTTGCAGCCTCATCGGCAGAAGCAATCATCTCATCTGTAACCTTGGCGCCCTCAGCTTTGAGCTGTTCGTTGACAACAAGATATGTAAGGCAGATTGTCTTAGCCTGGTCTTTTATCCACTCTCTTGCAACAGCCTTGTTGCCGTCGTCATCGGTGATTTCCATATCGAGCCAGCTGTCGCTTGAAGAATCGTAGTCCTTAAGCTCTTTGGCATAGGATTCAGCCTGAGCATATGCTGAATCAAGAGAATAAATATAAACGCCTATCGGAAGCTCCTCGTTGCTTGTTCTGTATGACCACTCCTTGTTAAGGTTAATGGGAGTACAGCCTGCAACAACGAATGCTGAAAAAAGCATTACGACAGCAAGCAAAAATGAGCCAACCTTCATAAATGGTTTCATAACTTTTTACCGTCCTTAAAAAAAATTGCAATTTGCCCTGCAAACACTTTCGCAAGGTATTATACCTTACAATTATACACAAAATATTTGTCATTGTCTATATATTTATTAAATTTTTTCAAATTCATCACATAAACTTTTTGGAAACGTCATGCCTTCACGTTGCCGAAAATCTTAGTCAGAACGTCAAGCTGCGATTCGTTGTCTTTGCATTTTACCGAAACAAACGGCTTTGCGCCTGCATTTAGCGTAGCCTTGCCGTTGAGGGCAATGAGCAAATCGGCAACCACAGGCGATTTTATCTCCTTGACATACAACAAAATGTTGCTGTCGTTTTGACGTATTTCATAAATTCCCATTGCGTTTGCCTTGTTGCGCACAAGCGCAATATCCACAAGTCCAAGCACCGACTGAGGAATCTCGCCGAATCGATCGCGCAGTTCAGCCTTGACATCCTCGGCATCACTGACACTGCGGATATCTGCAATTCTCCTGTACACATCAAGCCTGAGCGTAAGACTTTCAACGTAATATTCGGGAATATGAGCATCCATAGAAATATCAATCAGGCAATCAAGGTCATTAGAGGGCAGTTGCTCACCCTTTTCCTCACTGACAGCCTCACCGAGAAGTTTGAGATACATATCGTAGCCCACGCTCTCCATATGACCGTGTTGCTGAGCACCCATAATATTGCCTGCACCGCGCAGCTCAAGGTCGCGCATTGCAATCTTGAATCCGCTGCCAAACTCGGTAAATTCACGAATTGCGGCAAGACGCTTTTGCTGAATTTCGGTAAGCACCTTGCTGCGCCTGAATGTAAAGTATGCATATGCACGGCGAGCGCTTCTGCCCACTCTGCCTCTGAGCTGATGCAGTTGTGAAAGTCCCATACAATCTGCGTTTTCTATAATAAGCGTGTTGGCATTCGGCAGGTCAACTCCTGTTTCAATAATGGTGGTGCACACCAGAACGTCAACCTCCTGCTCAAGCATTTTTCGCCAAACCTCGCTGAGTTCCTTTTCGTTCATCTTGCCGTGGCCGATAGCTATTTTGGCTTCGGGTACAGCCTCAAGTATTCTGTTGGCGGCTGATGTTATGGTTTCAACATTATTATGAAGATAAAACACCTGTCCGCCCCTGCGCAGCTCACGGCGTATTGCCTCGTTAATTACTGCATCGTCGTGCTCGAGCACATAGGTCTGCACCGGCTGACGGTTCTGCGGAGCCTCCTCAATCACGCTCATATCACGCAGTCCGCTCATAGCCATATTAAGAGTTCGGGGGATTGGCGTAGCCGACAGGGTCAGCACATCAACATTTTTGCATATTTCCTTAAACCGCTCTTTTTGAGCCACGCCGAATCGCTGTTCCTCGTCAATGATTGCAAGACCCAAATCTCTGAACTCAACATCCTTTTGAACAAGCCTGTGGGTGCCGATAATCATATCCACCTCGCCACGCTTGAGTCTTTGCAAAATCTCCTTTTGCTGCTTGGCTGTTCTGAAGCGTGACAACAGTTCAACTCTGATAGGATAACCCTCAAAACGCTTTGTCACCGTCTGGTAGTGCTGCCACGCAAGAATTGTTGTAGGACACAAAAGCGCACACTGCTTGGAGTCGGCAACGCACTTGAACGCCGCCCTGAGCGCAACCTCTGTTTTGCCAAAGCCAACGTCACCGCACAACAGTCTGTCCATAGGAGCAGTCTTTTGCATATCGTGCTTAATTTCCTTGCAGCATCTAAGCTGGTCGGGAGTTTCGTCATATTCAAAGCTCATCTCAAAGTCGCGCTGCCACTCGTTATCGCGTGAAAACGCATAACCCTTTGCTTTCATTCGAGCCGAATACAACTCAATAAGCTCTTTGGCTATGTCCTTGACAGAGGACTTTACCCTTGCTTTTGTCTTTTGCCAGTCACCCGAGCCAAGACGGTTTAGCTTTACCCTTGAATTTTCGTGAGGCCCGATATATTTTGCCACCATATCAAGCTGAGTAACGGGAACATAGAGCACATCACCCTTTGCGTACTCAATCTTGATGTAGTCCTTGATAATTCCATGAGTATCAATCTTTCGAATACCGCCGAAAACGCCCACACCGTGAACGCTGTGTACCACATAATCGCCTGCGGCAAGCTCAGAAAGGCTGTAAATTTCCTGACCGTTTTTAGGCTTGCGCTTTTTCTTTTTCTCGGGACGATAGGCATTTTGGCTGTAGGTAATAACAAAGAATTTTACGCCGGGATATTCAAAGCCTGCGCTGAGTGCACCCGGCATAACGTACAGACTGCCTTTTTGAGCGGCTTTCAGGTTTTCGGAATAAGCAGCGTTGTAACCGTCACGCACAAGCGAATCACACAGATTTTGTGCAGCTCTTTTTGTTCCGGCTAAAATCACACCCCTGTATTCGGGCGTAAACAACCCTTCAAGGTCCTCGGAAAGCTGCTTGTATGAGCCGCCCCATGCAGAAAGCTGTTTTGCGGAAAAGCTGATAATCTCGCTTAGCTTGAGCGTTGTACTGCCGTGAACAAAGTTTTCGAGCACGATTGTGCCGTGACCCTGCAAAAACTCGGTGCACTCATTAAACGTGAGTGTAAAGCGGTCAAAGCCCCTGCACAGAACACCGTCCTCAAACCCCTGCTTGAGCGTTTCCGCGCTCATAAAGTCCATAGCCCTTCCTCTGTCACTAATCGTTGCAAACTCAGATGTAAATACAAGTGTATCTCTGTCGAGGTAATCAAACAGCGACTCAGGCTTTTCATAAATTTGATTTATAAATTTGTCCGAATTGGCAATCAGCGCTCCGCTTCGGATAAGCTCAGCCTCGGCAAACAGCTTTTCTTTTGCCTTTGCGCTGTTTTTGGAGCGCAAAAGCTTAGCCTTGTGTACAATAGTATCGGCAAGCTTCTCTCTGTCGTCAATTATAATCTCGGTTGACGGCGAAAGCTTGATTTTGCCTGCCTTTTTAAAGCGGCGCTGAGTTTCAATATCAAAAAAGCTCAAATCGGTGATTTCATCACCCCAAAACTCTGCACGCACAGGATACTCGCTGTCGGGCATAAAAAAGTCAAGAATACCGCCTCTTACCGAAAACTGACCGTTGCCGTCAACTGCGTCAAAGCGTTCATAGCCCAGCAGGGTGAGTGTTCTGACCGCTTTTTCAAGCGGAATTTCTCTGCCCTCTTCAAAGGTTATTGCCGACTCTTTGAGCACAGACCTCGGCACAGTGAGCTGACAGGCAGCGTCAACGCAGGAAATCACCACGTCGCACTCGCCGTCAATAAGTTTGAGCAGTACCTTTAGCCTTGCATGCTCATATTCGTGAGATTTGCTCTCAAATCCAAGAAAGTTGAGGTCACGCACAGGGTATACAAACGCTCTTAGCCCCATACAACACAAATCGTTGCACAGCGTTTGCGCTTCTTTTTCGTCAGAAGCAAGACAAAAGGCTGTGGCGCACTTAAGGCGGCACAGCGCATAAATTATATTTGCTTTGTTAACGGCAGACAAGCCTGACGCACACACAGTCCTGCCCCGTTTTGTGTTTGCAAGCAGCGATTTAAACGCTTCGCTGCCCTTTAACGCATCAATCAAAAATTCCATATTTCACCTCGGAGGTGTTTCTTCAATTAAACAGATTCATTGCTTTGTCTGGTTTGCCGTCAATAATAAGCTCGGCGGCATCAGCGGCATTTTCAAACATATTTTTCATAGTCTTAAGCTCATCACTTGAAAAATTAGACAATACCCAGTCAGCCAAATCCCAGTTAGGGTTGGGCTTTGCGCCTATACCGATTTTGATGCGGGGGAAGGTGTCCTTGCCGCTCAGATAAATTATGCTGCGCATACCCTTTTGACCGCCGTCGCTGCCCTTTGAACGAACACGCATTTTGCCCACGTCAAGCGATATATCGTCAAATATTATAATCACATTTTCAGGCGGAATTTTGTAGAAATTCATCGCCTCAACAACCGCCTGTCCGCTGTTGTTCATATATGTAGTGGGCTTCATAAGCAAGGTTTTTGCCCCGCCTATAACGCACTCACCCACAAAGCTTTTGAACTTTATTTTGTTCACCTTGCAGCCATATTTGTCGGCTATATAATCAAGAGCAAGCCAGCCCGTATTGTGTCGGGTCAGCTCATATTTTTTGTCGGGATTGCCCAGCCCCACAATTATGTATTCAACCGAGCCGCCGAATTTATTTTTTCCAAACATACTTATTAACTCCGGATTTATATTATTTTATTATCTTCAAAACGACAGTGCAGCCCAATCATCACTATTCAAATGATATGCGTTTGCATTGCTGTCCATACTTACTACTAATCTCTGAAAAAATCAGACAATCTTTATGGTCTGATTTTTAGTTCACTTTTTATTAGATATTAGTATTATCCCGTTGTCTAACACAAACAGGCGGGTTATTAAACCCGCCCCCTGTTAATATTTTAATATGTTAAACAAGAAAAATCTGTCACATAAAGCCTGTTTTATTAACCAAAAGCAGCTGTAAACGGCTTATCGTTATAGATTCTTGCAATAGCCTCTGCAAATGTAGGAGCAACAGGCAATACTGTAAACTTGTCAATCATCTTTTCCTCAGGAACAGGGATTGTGTCAAGCAATACAACCTCTTTGATTGCGCTGTTCTTAATTCTTTCAATAGCAGGACCCGAGAGCACTGCATGAGTTGCACAAGCATAAACCTCGGTTGCGCCGCCCTTTTCAACAATAGCGTTGGCAGCGTTGCAGAGTGTTCCTGCCGTGTCAATCATATCGTCAACAAGAATAACCTTTTTACCTCTTGCGTCACCAATGATGTTCATAACCTCGCACACGTTAGCCTTTGGTCTGCGCTTGTCGATAATAGCAAGACCTGTGCCGATTTTTGAAGCGAAATTTCTTGAACGTGTAACAGAGCCAAGGTCAGGTGAAACTACGATATAGTCATCAAAGTTGCCGCCGATTTTCTCTCTCATATGGTTAGCAAGCAAAGCCGCACCGTGAAGATGGTCAACAGGAATGTTAAAGAAGCCCTGAATCTGGTTAGCGTGCAAATCCATTGTGAGCACACGGTCAGCACCTGCGCTTGTGATGATGTCAGCGCAAAGCTTTGCTGAAATCGGATCTCTCGCCTTAGCTTTTCTGTCCTGTCTTGCATAGCCGAAGTATGGCATAACCGCAGTAATTCTTGCGGCTGAAGCACGCTTCATAGCGTCAATCATAATGAGCATTTCCATCAGATTGTCATTAACAGGTGTGCAGGTTGACTGTACAATAAAGCAGTCGCTGCCTCTTACAGACTCGTGAAGAGAAACCGCAATTTCTCCGTCCGAAAACTGTGTGCAGTCGCTTTTGCCGAGCGGCAAGCCAAGACAGCCTGCAATACCCTGAGCTACGTCAACATTTGAACTGCCGGTGAAAATTTTG
>DKXL01000046.1 GCA_002493005.1 Ruminococcaceae bacterium UBA7127 | reverse complement strand
TATAGAGGGAATCTACAGCGGTTCGGGAGTTCTGACTGCGCATTACGAATATGACGCATGGGGCAATGTACTCTCCGTAACAGACCAAAACGGCAACGCAATCACAAGCACCACTCACATAGGCAACCTCAACCCGTTCCGCTACCGTGGTTATTACTATGACACAGAGTCGGGCTTGTACTACCTGATGTCAAGGTATTATGACCCTGTGACTCACCGCTTCATCAATGCCGACGGTTATTTTCAAGCAGGCGGAGATATTCTTGATGGCAACATGTCAGCATATTGTGCAAATAATCCGATTATGAATTCGGATCCTAGCGGTCAATGGTTTATAAAAGCTTTAATTAAATTTGCTGTAAAAAATGTAATCAAACCTATTGTAAAAACTATAAAAAATGCAATGTCAAAAGTTAATGCGACTTATACTAGCGGAATTAATATTAGCGGTTCTCCAAGTGCCTTTGCTTTTGGAGTTCAAGGAGGTGTATCGATAGATACAAAAGGAAATGTAGCAATTCAAAGAACCTTTTCTACAGGTATTACAGGTGGTTCCCCAGGAGTTGCAGTAACTGCATCTAATACAATAACAAATGCACCGAATATTAACAGTCTTAATGGAATGTCTTATCAAATTGGTGGGTCTGGAGGAGCCGCAATTGAGGGAGTCCCCGTTGTAGCTATTGCCGATTTTAACTTTATCCCTACTGCAACTAATGATGATTTGTATTATGGTGGGACTGTAGAAGTAGGTCTTGGAACTCCTGGGCTGGAAGGACATATAACAATGTCAAATACTGTAACTTGGGATGAGACTAAATTTAATATTTTTGATATTGCCGAGAAAATTGATAATGCAATAGAGGAGTGGTGATTTTGAAGTTAAGATATAGTGTCATTATTGCTTTATTAACGATGGTTTTGACATTTAGTTTTTCTTGCAATGTTGTTGCTATGACAACAGGTTTTAAGGTTGAATCTGGAGAAAAAGGAAATAATAAAATAAACATAAAAAATCAAAATGAAGAATATCATTATCATTCTATAGAATGTTTTGATGTAAGTGATAAGGGATTAATAGCTGTAGGAATATCCGAAGATGTTAAAAAGCACATAAATGTTTATGATAACAATGGTATATTTAAATATGGATATTCGTTTGAGATCTATGGAACCTTTGGTATAGAATTTGATAATGACAATATCATAATATATACTGTGAGAGGTGATAAAGCTTATCTTATTGATAAGAATGGTAATTGCCTTGAAATATGTGATATCTTAAATAATTCAGAAAATAATTCCTACTGGAATAATGTTGTTTTCGCAAGATTAAAAGAATCGGGTGGAAATAAGTATTATCTTTCAAAGAGCCAAAGTTTACTGGGGATATTTTCACCGTCATACTCACAGCTAATAAAAAGAGATTCAAATGGTGACAAAACGGTTTTATTAGATGCAAGTAATGAAAATAACACATATATTATTGTAATAAGTATTATAGTAATTATAGTTATGAGTGTTTTAATTATGGTCGTAAAATAT
Source organism: Ruminococcaceae bacterium UBA7127 (assembly GCA_002493005.1). Lineage (GTDB taxonomy): Bacteria > Bacillota > Clostridia > Oscillospirales > Acutalibacteraceae > Ruminococcoides. Next base: position 34,813 of record DKXL01000046.1, on the reverse strand, counting down.
TTTTGGTCGCAAAGAACCAAATCTTTGTTTTGATAAGAAATATGAATAATTGTGTGTGCCAATTAAAGAGTTAGATCATCACTATACAAAAATTTAATATCATGTTTTGCTATTAAAATGATTCATCAGCAAGACGGTCAACGGAGTAAAGTACACCTACGCATATGTAAACGGCATGCTTATGTACGAAACACGTGGAGAAGCAAAGTTCTGGTATTCATATGATGCAAACGGAACGCTCTATAACGTAAAATATACGTTGACAGACGACTCAACAACATATTCATATTTCTACACTCACAATTCAAGAGGAGATATAGTGGGAATCTACAGCGGTTCGGGAGTTCTGACTGCGCACTATGAATATGACGCATGGGGCAATGTGCTTGAAGTAACCGACCAAAACGGCAACGCAATCACAAGCACCACTCACATAGGCAACCTCAATCCGTTCCGCTATCGTGGCTATTACTACGACACAGAGTCAGGTTTGTACTACCTTATGAGCCGTTACTACGACCCGATAACTCACCGTTTCATCAATGCTGATGGCTACTTTCAAGCAGGTGGAAACATCCTTGACGGTAATACTTTTGCTTATTGCGCTAATAATCCGATCACGCGTGCTGACCCAAGTGGTGAATTTTGGGGTATAGTAGCTATAATTGCAGCAGTAGCTGTTGCGACTGTTATTATTACTGCTGTCGTGTTTCCCAAAAATCCAGTAACAGGTGCATCAGTTAGCACTAAGCACAATGATACTGACGAAGAAACTCATACGCATAGATTTTCCCCTATAAAATATACTACTGGTACCATTGAATCGACAACTATAACAAGTGGCGATTCAACTAAACCAATATCGGTGTATGCTGAAGGCAGGAGTGATAATTGGCTTGTTTCGTCTGCGGGTGTAAAAATAAATGTGTTTGATTTTACTTTTAAATTGAGTTTAGGATTAGATGATATCGGCATTAGTGCAAGTTCAAATTCTGAGAATGTAAGTAATTCTTTAGGAATACGAGCAAATCTTAGTAAGTTTAAAATTGGACTAGAATCTTCAACTACTCAATGGGATAAACTAAGTTCAACGACAGAATATGCTAATATTAGTGTTAGTGGATTGACACTTGCAGCAGCATATGTTTTCATAAACACTGGATGGAGTGTTCCTGTTTTTAATTAATTGAAAGGTGAAATTTATAAATGTTATATTCGTTATATTCTTTAATAAGGCTAATTATTTCTTTAACGATATGCATTGTTATATTATGCATAATTATAAAGAAGACAAATTTGTTTAAAAAGCATAAAACTATTAGATCAAGAAACACCAAAATACATAATTTTATGAAATACTTTATAATTCTTTGGGTGGCTGAATCATTGTTGTATATACTATTAAATGTGTGCCCTTTTGAGAATCTCTTTATTGATTTTTCATCGCCGGAAGATGTTTTTAAATACACAACTACCGGAGATATTGACAAAGTATTGTATGGCGATAATTCTTGTATGATAATATATACTGATAATGATAACTCTAAGGATATAATGTTTGCCAGGAAAGATGATAATGGCTATAAAATCGTGACATATCTGCAATACAGCAAAGAAAGTTTAATTCCAAGAAAGCATTGCTTTACATATATGTATAAATTAAATCAAACAGAAGATACTTATTGTTACGGACACCTTATACATGATACGAATGACATCGATTTATCCGATAATTACGATACAGAATACTGTGTGTTCCATATTGACGATAAGGTATATTATTATGGGTACTTAAAAAATTACAATGGAAACTATTCATTGTATGTAAATTCTAATTAGACTGGTTTTAATTAGTTTGCCTGGTATGCCGACAGAGGCGGAAACATAATAAAAGAAAAGGACTATAACAATAAGGTCGAGTATGATATAAGCTATGATTCAACTGGCAGACTTGTGCGGAAAACAGCGGAGAAAACAGATGGAACAAGCGGGTTAAATAATTCATGGTACACGCTTGAATAATGCAGCAGGGAGCTAATGCTTTTGGATAAGAAATATTGGAGGTAAATATATGTGGAATGAAATTCATAATAAAAAAGATTTAGATAACTTTATGAAAAAGGTGGATAATTTTCATGACAGTTGTATAAAGGAGATGAAATACCTAAGCGGAGCATATGTAAAAGAGAATTTGTCAATGTTTCCTGAAAATAATAAGCGAATATTAAAAATGATTATTCAACGACAGTTTGAAGATATTCCTGTTATTGAAATGGAGTTTTCAGGATTGAAATTTATAAAAATGTTCCCAATAGAAGAAAATTATACTTGTGAAATACTAGAGGCTACTTTTATCCTAAAGAATGGATTATTTTATTGGTGTGATGAGGGTGGATTAACAGAAAAAGATTTTGATAATTATCAAAGGACTCTTATATGTGCTGAAAGAGTTTGTTGGCGAACTGCAAACGAATATATGGGCGAAGAAGAAATATATATCGCTAAATAAAGACTGTTGATAGTTTAAGTCAAAAAGTCTGTATCAGCAAGTAAATGTAAAAGGCAGTGAAAACGATACATATATAGTAAGCGGCTGGGTTAAGGCAAACGCAGTGCCAAAGAACGATGGCGACACACGAAAATTCAAGATATATATTATGGTGCGCTATTCAGATAGCTCATACAAATACTATGAGCCATCTGAATAGCGCTGTCTTTTACTAATGATTATTTGAATAAAGTTCTTAATTTCGAGTTTTGCAATGTAATATATTATGCGATGCAACGTCACGTTGTCGAATTGTGGGCGGCGTCACGCCGTTTTTTTAAGCAAAACCACCTATTAGCCAACTTCGTTTTGTAAAACTTTTGCCATAATAACAAAAATTGTCATATTTTGAAATTTAGGTTGTTTTTATTGTTATTCGATGCTATAATACTAATAACTATAATAAGGTAATTTATGGAGGAGTTAAATCTATGAAGAGATTTAAAAAAATTGTCGCAGTCACCCTTGCTGCAACAATGCTGACCGGTATGAGTCAGATGTCATTATCGGCATTTGCGGCAACTGTGTAGAGTGAGTCTGTCAGCGCATACTCAGGCTCTTGCGGCGATAATGTACAGTATGAATTCGATGAGTCAACAGGTACTCTGACAATCAGCGGTACAGGAGCTATGGCAGATTATTATCTGGGGAGCTTTGGCACCGTGTGGAATGCACCTTGGGACAGCTATAAAACCGAAGTAAAGACTGTTGTGATTGAAGAGGGAATAACATATATCGGTACATATGCTTTTTGTCATTTTAAAGAATGTAAAATTTATATTCCAAAAAGTGTAAACAATATTGCATCTATCTCAATAAATCAAGAATCAACGCTTGTTTCGTGTGAAGGTGGTCCGGCTGAATCCTATTCAATAGAAAACATAAATAAATTTGAAACAACAGGAGAATACTTTACTGCAAGTGGTAACTGCGGAGACAATCTTACATATACCTACGATGGCAACACAAAAACACTTGCTTTAAGTGGAACCGGAGAAATGAGTTATGATTATGATTACGAATATCCCTGGACGCCATATAAGTATTGTATTGAAAGTCTGGTAATTAATGAGGGAATCACCTCTTTTGAAATAAATTCGATTAATGATAATCAAAATATAAGGACAATCGATATCCCGGCTTCATTAACAAAAATTACAAATTACGGTAATGGATTTAATAGTGGTTACAGTATGTTCTCCAGTAATAATAATTTTTCGTTAGAGCGTTTTAATGTTGCAAGCGGAAACTTTTATTATGCTGATATTGACGGTGTTTTGTTTAACGCTGACAAAACAGTTCTTTTGTGTTATCCAAACAGGCACGGCGAAAATTACGTGATTCCGGATGGTGTTGTTTCGATTGCTCAAGATGCATTTGAAGATAATATGTATATTAAATCAATTGTAATGTCTGATACTGTTAAGAATATACCGTCATATGCATTTTACAGTTGCAACGATCTTGAATCAATTGTGTTATCAAAATCTCTAACATCTGTTTTGAATGGAACATTTAAGTGGTGCAGAAGACTTAAACAAGTTACCATCTCTGAGGGAGTAACTTCTATTGGCAAAGATGCGTTCTATGAGTGTTCTTCATTGCAAAGTATTGTTATTCCCAATGGAGTAACTTCTATTGGCGAGTATGCTTTTTACGGATGTCGTTTATTGCAACGTGTTGTCATTCCTGATGGGGTAACAGCTTTAGATAAATATACATTTTACGATTGCAATAAATTAAAAGCTATTACTATTCCTGAAAGTGTAACAACAATTGACCAGTCAATATTAAATAATAATTCATATGCCAAAAATGATGAATTGGTAATATACGGTGTAAAGGGTTCTGCTGCACAAACATATGCAGAAGCTAATAATATTACTTTTTGTGATATTAATGAAGTGATTGAACCTTCTGTTGTTGGTTACAGTGTAAGCCTTGGCGGCGATATTGGTCTTAACTATTTTGTAGCTCTTGATTATAAAACTATTGACAAAGATATAAAAATGACTTTTGTTAATGAAGCTACAGGCAAAGAGATAACAACTCTTGGTTTTCAAGATTCTTCAAATGCTGTGGTTGACGGTAAACTATACTATAAGTTCACCTGCCCCGTATCAGCATCTCATATGGCTGACAAAATTAAGCCTATACTGACTATAGATGGTGTATCTCAGGAATTTAACGTGTACAGCGTCAAGGATTACGCAGAGGTTATTCTCGGCGATGAAAAATACGCATCAGCAGCTCCCGTTGTAAAGGCAATGCTCAATTACGGCGCATATTCAGAGATTGCACTTCTTGGCGTAAAAACAAGCAACACTAATTCTGCTCTTACAGAAGAAGAGAAGCAGCTCGGTGAAATTGAAAACTTAGATAATTATAACAACTATACATTTGAGTCCGGTGATTCCCTTTATACAGACTATGTGCAGTATGCAGGCAGTCGTATTTCACTCAAAAATGAAACAGTCATTAAACATTATTTCAAAATAGATGAAAGTAAAGTGGATCCGTCAAAATTGTGGATTTCTTCTATGGCAATTGGCGAGGATCTCGTTTTAGTTAAAGACGGTGAATACTACAGAGTTGACATTACAGGAATAAATGCAAAAAAACTTGCCTATGAGATGAATTTTAGTATTAGCGATAATAGTAGTTATAATTACTGGAACTTAGAAGGTTACAGTGTTATGACCTATATTAATTCAGCTCTCAACTCAACTACAATCTCTGATGAAGTAAAGAATACAGTAAAGGCGCTTTACTTCTTCTATAAAGAAACTAATAGCTATTATTCAAATTCATAATTTACGAGGGGAAAACACAATGGAAAAATATATTGATGCAGAAATGCAAATCGTAACCTTTGACAGCGAGGATATCATCACAACAAGTCTTGCTCACGATGAGGACGACTTACCGATTATCGGACCTGAATTTTAATTTTGCGGCGGCAGAGCTTTATGTTCTGCCGCTGCTTACTTTATAGGATATTGTCTGTAAACGTTTATTGCACAAAGCAAGTGCCTTAATGATTGTAATAAATTAAAAGGGTTGCTATTTTACATACAAAATGTTAAAATTATTAATGATATCTGTCAGGAGGAGTAACACTATGAAAAAATATAAGTTAATTACTGCAATAGCAACTGCAATAATATTATCTGTTTGTGTTTCAGTGTTTTCAATAACCGCTTTTGCATATTCAGCCGGTGATGTTAATAAGGACGGTAGAATTGATGTCACTGATGCAACGCTCATCCAAAAGCATTTGGCTGAAATTGATACTCTGGACAAAAATCAGTGTGTGTTAGCTGACATAAACAACGACGGCGTGGTTGATATAACTGATGCAACAATGATTATGAGTATCGCAGCAGAAATCATTGAGTCACCGTCAACTCAACCAACTACTAAAGATCCGGATATTGTCGATTTACCTTTTATTCCGGCAAATTAAGCACGGAGGAATTATGAAGAAGAAACCGATTATTTTAATTTCTGCGGCAGTTGCTGTTACAATTATTTTAACAATTATAATCTTTTTTATAGTTAGCTGTGGCAACAATACGCAGGCAGACAAAAAGCCACAAGTCACTCAGGCTCAGTCTTCTGATATCCAAACCACAGCTCAGGAGCACGAAACTGAAGATAACGGCGCCGAAGGTACTGAAAACTCAAACGGAACTCAAAAATCAGGAATGGAGTCAAATGACGGTGACCTTGACTTCATTGGAAATTCATCCTCTGATACGAGCGAGTCTGATGCTTCTGACGGCCAAAGCTCAGGCGGTTCGGCAAGCGGCGCTTCATCTTCACAGGCAAACAGTAACAATCACAATAGCTCTCAAACCCAGACTAAGCCTACGGATAACTCGTCTAAACCGTCAAACGGCAATGATACAGTTGAGCTGCCTTTTGTTCCGGCAGAATAATTATGATTAGCAAGATATATAAAATAGCCGGCAAAACCATACAGATATCATCCTTATTTGATGATGTTCACGAATTGTGCCGAGAATACTTATCCTATGATGATGCTGATTTTTCTGTGTCGTCAAGCGAAAAAGATATTGATTTTGAGAGAGAAAAGTCTGCTCAGGAGGATGTAAGGCAGGGAAGAAGGGTAATTAATTTTACTGATTCTTATCTGGAAACACTTGTCATATACCGCAAAATTGCCGAGCAGATGATTGAATATAACACTCTGCTGTTTCACGGTTCAGCCGTGGCGGTTGACGGCAGAGCATATTTGTTTTGTGCCAAAAGCGGTACGGGCAAGTCAACCCATACTCGTTTGTGGAGAGAGTATTTTAAAGATAAAGCCGTAATGGTTAATGACGACAAGCCTCTGTTAAGACTTGACGGCGGCTGTGTGCAGGTTTGCGGAACTCCGTGGAACGGAAAGCACAGACTTGGCAGTAACACATCCGTTGAGCTGGGTGCTGTTTGCTTTCTTGACAGGGCGCAGGAAAATCATATTGAGCCTGTGCCGTCGTACAGCGCACTCCCGTTGCTTTTACGGCATTGCTACAAAAGCACAGATAAATCAAAACTTGTTCATACGCTTGATCTGTTGAGCGAGATTAAGAACAGAGTTGATTTATATTCACTGCACTGCAATATGAGCACTGATGCCGTAATCACGGCTTATAACGCAATGAAAGGAAATTTTTATGAGGCTTTGTGATGATTTTGTAACTGAAACCGTTGACAATGAGCATATTATGGTTGCCGCAGACAGCAAGCGGTTTTCGGGACTTGTCCGCAGCAACAAAACTGCCGCCATTATAATTGAACAGCTCAAAAATGATGTTACAAGAGAGGATATAATTCAGACTATGCTGCAAAAGTTTGATGCACCACGCAGTGTAATTGAACGTGACGTTGATATGGTGCTGACAAACCTCAGAAGTATAGGCTCGCTCAATGAATAAAAGCTCGTTTGAACAGGTGCTCAATGAAAATGGTGTGCTTGTTTATACCAATGTCGGCGACAGTATGCTTCCGCTTATCCGCCAAAATCGTGACTTGATAATTATCAAAAAGCATCAGGGCAGACTCAAAAAATATGACGTACCGCTCTATAAGCGTGACAGCGGTCAATATGTACTGCACCGTGTCCTCAAGGTACGCCGGAATGATTATGTTTTGTGCGGTGATAACCGTTGTAACAAGGAGTACGGCATCTCTGACAAACACATAATTGGTGTTCTCACGGCAGTTAAGCGTAACGGAAGAACAATTAATGTAACCGATCGCAAATACAGAATATACGTTCATCTGTGGTGTGATTTTTTCCCGATTAGAGCGGCAATTATCAGGCTGCGAACACTAATAAAGAAGAATAAAAAGAGAATCAAAGGTGAAGCCGGTGCAAAGTCAAAACATTGAAAATATATTATACTTTTGCTATCTGACAGCGTGCGGAGTGCATCAGACAATACCTGATGTATCAAAGATTGGCAAAGCGGAACTTGCGAAGCTGTATGCTTTTGGCAGGGCACATTCACTGACTGCACTGATATATAATGTAATTGAATGTTCTAATGTTTTTGCCGCTTACCCTGAACTTAAAGAAAAGTGGAAAAGCGACAGGGACAACTCTATCCGCAAGAATATTTTGCTTGATGCTCAGCGCAAAAGGTTAGAAGCATTTTTAACAGAAAATAAAATATGGTATGTCCCGCTCAAAGGCAGTATGATAAGAGCATTTTATCCTAAATTTGAAATGCGCCAAATGTCCGACTGCGATATTCTGTTTGATTCAAACTTCAGACACGCAGTCAAAGAGTATTTTGAAAATTGCGGCTATACAGTAAAGTCGTACAGCACTACCTGTCACGACAAGTATATGAAGCCGCCCGTGTATAATTTTGAGATGCACGTTTCGCTTTTTAACAGCTTGTATAAACCGCATTGGAACGAATATTTTGACAATATTCATTCAAGGCTTATAAAGGCTCAAAGCGGATCGTATGAGTATAAAATGACGGACGAGGACTTTTATTTGTATTTTATTGCACACAGCGGCAAGCATTACAATGAGTGCGGAATAGGGCTGAAATTCCTTGTTGACCTTTATTTTATTTTAAAGAATTATGACGAACGGCTGGATTGGATCTATGTCAGCGAAAAGCTAAGATACTTGGAGCTTGATGACTTTGAAAAAACTGCAAAATCGCTGTGCACCAAGCTGTTTGATTCACTTGTGTCTGTTGATAAGTCCTGCCTTGATGATGCCGAGCTTGAAATGCTGCGCTATATCTCCAAATGCGGCACGTATGGAGTTAAAACGAACAAATATAAAAATGAACTTAAGCGTATTGATAATTCGGGTTCAGGGAGCACTAAACGAAAATATTATATTTCAAGACTTTTTCCCGACAAGGGTTGGTACTTGCTCAATTGCCCGTTTTGTGCAAAGCATGTTTGGGCAAGACCTTTTTACACCTGCTGGCGTGTGATTCGTGCTGTGCTTTTCAGAAGAGAAAAAATAAAAAAGGAGTATAAAATCATCAGCTCAAGCTATGATACTTCAAAATCATAACGGCGCCGTGCTTTGGTGTCGTTTTTGTTTTGCAAAAATCAGACCTTAAAGATTGTCTGATTTTTATCAGAGATTAGTATTATATACAAATTCTGCTAAATTTCAATTTTTTTCAAAAAAATATTGGCTAATTCGCATTTATGTTGTATAATAAAAACGTTAGCATACAAATTGCAATAAGGCTATTTTACAGGGCAAAGGACTTGATTTTTTTGAAACATCTGCATAAATGCTCAATTGCTTCAATATTATTAATAATTCTTTGCTTCTGCGGTTGTGATGCAGGCGAATTTTACAGCGCTGAATTTTTTGCTATGGATACGGTAATGACTGTTTCTGCCTACGGAAGCTCAAGCAAGGTTGCTGTGAGGGCGGCTCAGGAGGAGATAAACCGTCTTGACGCACTGCTTTCTGCTCAAAATAAAAAAAGCAATGTTTACAGACTGAATCAAGAAAAAACACTTATCGTGTCTGACGATACGCTAAGCATTATTAATCGCTCGCTTGAGATAAACTCGCTTACGGATGGCGCATTTGATATCACTACTCAGCCGTTGTCGGCGCTGTGGGGGTTTTATTCAGGGCTTGAAAAACGAGTGCCGTCCGAGGATGAAATTAAGTCTGTGCTGGAGGCGGTCGGCTCTGAGCACATAAAAATTAACGGCAGCAAGGTTACTCTTGACGATGAAAGTTCAATTGATCTCGGAGGTATAGCCAAGGGCTATGCTTCGCAAAGAGCAGCCAAAATTTTTGAAGAAAAGGGCATAACCTCCGCACTTATATCACTCGGAGGCAATGTTAGGGCTGTTGGCAAAAAGCCTGACGGCTCTATGTGGAAGGTTGCAGTTACAAATCCTGATGATACAAACAGCTCTGTCGGTACGCTCAGTGTATGCGACAAGGCGGTAATTACATCAGGTGGCTATCAGCGGTATTTTGTTGAGAACGGTAAAACTTATCATCACATAATTGATGTCTCTACAGGCTTTCCTGCCGACAGCGGATTGCGGTCTGTTACAGTGGTGTCAGAGGATGACTGTCTTGCAGACGCGATGTCTACTGCATTGTTTGTAATGGGGCTTGACAAAGGAACCGAGTTTTGCCGCAACAACAGTGATTTGTTAGGTGCGGTGTTTATTGCAGACAACGGCAAGGTGTACATTACCCAAAACCTGAGTGACTGCTTTGTGTCTCAAAATGGGTTTGAGGTGGTTTAGCTTATGAAAAACCGCATTTGGATAATAATTTTTGTTTTTGTAATTGCAGTTTGTGCAGTTGTTTGGTGCTTTTTTGCGAGCACATCAGCAGGCTCAAATGTTGTCGGAATATATAAGGACGGCGAGCTTGTTGAAAAGGTTGACTTAAACTGTGTCACCATTAGCCGTGAAATTAAGATTTCAGGTGAATACGGCGACAATATAATTCTTATAGAGAATAATAGCGTGAAAATGAAGTCGGCAGATTGTCCTGACAAAGTATGTGTATCACACGGTAAGCTTGTTAGCAATGCTTCGCCGATTGTGTGTTTGCCAAACAAGCTTGTGATTAAGTTTGAAGACGATAAAAGTATTACCGATGCCAAAACAGGAGCAATGAGATGAAAACCAAGGATTTGATTTTAACGGCTCTGCTTGCGGCGTTTGCACTCGTTGCATTTGTTATTGAAGCGGCATTTCCGCCGATTACACCCATATACGGAATAAAACTCGGCATTGCCAATGTGTTCACATTGTTTGCTCTGTATTCGCTTGGCAGGTGGCAGGCTTCGGCAGTGCTTGGCATAAGAATTGCACTCGGAACTATTATTACAGGTCAGGCGGTATCGCTTGTATATAGCCTTTGCGGAGGACTTTTGTCGTTTGCAGTAATGATTTTGCTCAAGCGTTTTTTCCCTTTAAAAAGGTTGTGGGTTTTGAGCGTATTGTGTGCGGTGGCTCACAATATCGGTCAGCTTACGGCGGCGGTATTTATAACAGGCACTCCGCTGTTGTGGTATTATTTGCCTGTACTTATTATATCGGGAATTATAACCGGCGCGCTCACCGGTATTTGCGCTCAGCTTGTGCTCATACAGTTTGAGAAGATAAGCGGCAAAAAAAAATTTTAAATAAATATGTTTGTTTTGAATTAATTATATATAAATTTTGAAATATACGGAGGATAGCAGAGATGAAATTAAGCGGTATTAGGGTACCCCACAGAAAGCACACTGCGGATTGTGCCCCACAGCGATTGCCTGTGCCTGAGCTTGTAACGATTCCGATGTCAATGCATATCGGAAAACACGCAAAGCCCATTGTTAAGGTCGGCGAAACTGTAAAGGTAGGTCAGCTTATTGCTGAGGCTGACGGATTTATAAGTGCGCCGATTCATTCAAGCGTTTCAGGCAAGATAAAAAAACTTGATGAGCTTACAATGTCAAACGGAACAAAAACAACAGCGATTGTTATTGAGTCAGACGGTATGATGGAGGTACACGAAAGTGTACAACCGCCTGTCGTAAACGATTTTGACAGTTTTATTGCGGCGGTTAAATCAAGCGGCGTAGTCGGACTCGGCGGCGCAGGGTTTCCAACCTTTGTGAAGCTAGGAGTTAAGGATTTGTCAAAAATTGATGCAGTTATTATTAATGCTGCAGAGTGCGAGCCGTATATTACATCCGACACACGAACAATGCTCGACAAACCGGAACTTATTTTTGACGGCATAGAGCTTTTGAAAAAATATCTCGGCACGAAGCGCGTGATTATCGGCATTGAGAATAATAAAAAAGCCTGCACTGCAAAGATGCAGCAAATGGCTGATAACACGAGTGGGGTAGAGGTTAAGGTTCTTCCGTCAATATATCCGCAGGGCGGAGAAAAAGTGCTTGTGTATAACACCATTGGCAAAATTGTCCCCAAGGGCGGACTTCCTCTTGATGTCGGAGCAATCGTTATCAACTGTACAACACTTTCGTCTATTGCCGAATACATAAAAACAGGTATGCCGCTTGTTGAAAAGTGCATTACCGTTGACGGCTCTGCGGTAAACGAGCCAAAGAATGTAATTGCTCCTATCGGAACTCCTCTAAGTAATTTATTTGAGTTTTGCGGCGGATTTAAATCTGAGCCTAAGAAGGTGCTCTACGGCGGGCCGATGATGGGTATAGCCGTACCGTCGCTTGATATGCCTGTGCTTAAGATGACAAATGCGGCGCTCGCTTTTGATGAGTCGGAAGCAAAACCACCAAAGACTACTGCTTGCATCGGATGCGGAGAATGTATTAACCACTGTCCGCTAAACCTTAATCCGCCTGCAATAGCAAAGGCAAACAAGCTTAATTTACCTGAAGAACTCAAGGCTTTGTGCGCTGATTTGTGTATGGAATGCGGATGTTGCGCATATGTTTGTCCTGCAAAACGCCCGATAGTACAAAATAATAAATTAGCTAAGGCAAAGCTAAACAAATATATCAGAGAACAAAAGGAAAAGGAGGGCGGCAAATGAGTAAATTAGTATCATCAGTTTCCCCTCATATTACATCAAACAGAACAACACAGAAAATAATGCTTGATGTTATCATCGCTTTGATTCCGGCAGGCGTTGCATCGGTAATCATATTCGGCTTAAGGTCATTGTTGGTTATAGGTGTGTGCGTTGCAGTCTGTGTTTTGTCTGAGTTGATTTTTGAAAAAATCTGCAAAAAAGAAAACACGATTCTTGACCTTTCGGCAATCGTAACAGGACTTTTGCTTGCATACAATCTTCCTGTGTCAATTCCGCTGTGGCAGGCGGCGTTCGGCAGCCTTTTTGCCATTGTTGTTGTCAAACAACTATTCGGAGGTATTGGACAGAACTTTGCAAACCCTGCTATTACTGCAAGAATTGTTATGCTTGTAGCATTTTCGGGAACAATGACACACTGGACAGCTCCGTTTGCAGATACAGCAACAACTGCAACACCACTTGTGCATCTTTCTAACGGTGCATTAAATGAGCTTCCGTCATACCTTGATATGCTCCTCGGCGTTCGCGGCGGCTGTCTTGGCGAAACCTGTACCATTGCCCTGCTTGCTGGAGGAATTTATCTTATTGCTCGCCGAGTAATAAGCTGGCACACTCCTGTTGCTTTTATCGGTACAGTGCTTGTTATGTCGCTGTTATTTGACAAAGCGCCGCTTTACCAGCTGATGTCAGGCGGATTAATCATCGGTGCGTTCTTTATGGCAACCGACTACGCAACCACACCAAGCACTAAGTGGGGCAAGATAATATTCGGCGTTGGATGCGGACTTATTACAATTTTAATCAGATTTTGGGGTACTGCTCCCGAGGGTGTATCGTATTCTATTTTACTTATGAATATTTTTACTCCGTACATTTCTAAACTTACACGTCCCAAGCCTTTAACGGGAGGTGGCAAGTAATGAAAAATTCTTTTAAAGAAATTATCAAGCCGATTGTTGTGCTTACCTGCATTTGTCTTGTAGTAACTGCTTTGCTTGCCTATATCAACACTGTTACCTCACCGATTATTGAAAAATCAGAAAAAGAGGCTGCTCAAAAGGCAATGACAGAGGTTTTAAAAGACGCAGATTCGTTTGAAAAAATGGATGCAGATAATCTGCCTGAGCGGGTAACAGAAGTTTATAAAGCAAACAACGGTGCAGGTTATGTGTTTATGCTTGTTACAAAGGGCTATGGCGGTGATATGAAACTGATTTGCGGCATTAAAACAGACGGCACAATCAGTGCGTGTGACACTCTTTCTCACAGCGAAACAAGCGGTCTTGGTTCCAAGACAGCAGAAGCACCGTATAAAACTCAGTATATCGGCAAAACCTCAGATACATTAAGCGAGGTCGATGCAATTACAGGCGCTACGATTTCATCAGTTGCATATAAAAGTGCAATAGAAGATGCTTTCAAGGCATTTGACATAGTAAAGGAGGCACAGTAATGACATTAAGACAGAATTTTACAAAGGGTCTTATAAAAGAAAATCCTGTGCTTGTTCTTATTCTCGGAACTTGTCCAACACTTGCAGTGTCAACAGGAGTGTCAAGTGCACTCGGTATGGGGGCGGCGGCAACAGTCGTTTTGCTCTGCTCCAATATTGTAATATCTGCACTGCGCAATGTCATACCTGACAAGGTGCGTATTCCTTGCTACATTGTTTTGATTGCAGGCTTTGTTACTATGGTACAAATGCTTGTCAAGGCTTTTGCTCCGGCACTTGATGCTTCACTCGGAATTTATCTGCCGCTCATTGTTGTTAACTGCATTATCCTTGGCAGAGCCGAGATGTTTGCAAACAAAAACAAGGTGCTTGACTCAGCCGTTGACGCCCTCGGTATGGGAGCAGGCTTTACGCTCGCATTGCTGCTTATGGCTACAATACGTGAGGTTCTCGGTAACGGAACATGGATGGGAATACAAATCCCTGTGCTTGCAGAAAACCATATTTCAATTATGACAATGGCACCGGGCGGATTTCTTGTATTTGGTATTTTAATTGCGATTGTCAACAAAATCTCAGGCAATAAGAATTCCAAAAAAGAGTTTGGCTGTGCAGGTTGTCCGTCTGCGGAAATCTGCGGCAAGGCTTCTTGCGGCGGAAAGGAGGAGGCTGAATAATGGATTTTAAGGGATTATTGATTATTTTGCTTTCTGCTGTATTTATCAACAACTATGTATTGTCAAAATTTTTGGGCATTTGTCCGTTTTTGGGTGTATCAAAAAAGCTAAATCAAGCGGCAGGAATGAGTATTGCGGTAATTTTTGTAATGCTTATGGCGACAGCGGTCACATATCCAATCCAAAAATATTTGCTTGACCCTAACAACCTTGGCTTTTTGCAGACGATTGTGTTTATTCTTGTAATAGCGTCACTTGTTCAGCTTGTTGAAATTATTTTGAAGAGATATATTCCTTCACTTCACAAATCACTCGGTGTTTATCTGCCGCTTATTACAACTAACTGCGCTGTGCTTGGTGTAACAATTCTCAATATTACAGAGAATTACACATTTGTTCAGTCAATGGTAAATTCTTTGGGTAGCGGACTTGGATTCTTCCTTGCCATGGTAATGTTTTCCGGTGTGCGCTCAAAGATTGAGGGCGCTGATGTGCCAAAGGCATTTCAAGGTTTGCCAATCACGCTCGTTGCCGCTTCGATTACCTCGCTGTCATTTCTCGGACTCACGGGCGTAATTGAAAATTTATTTGCTTAATCGGAGGTGCAGATTATGAATGAAACTTTGACTGCGGTTTTGACTGCGGTAATTCCGATAGTAATAATAGGAATAATCTGTGCTGTGGTGCTTGTTGTTGCATCAAAGGTTATGGCGGTTAAAGAAAACGAAAAAATTCCTGCAATCAGGGAATGTCTGCCCGGTGCTAATTGCGGTGCGTGCGGTTTTGCAGGCTGTGACGGTTACGCAAAGGCATTGGCTGAGGGAGAGACAACAGCTACAAATCTTTGTGTTCCCGGAGGAGATACCGTTTCAAAGAAAATCAGTGAAATCCTTGGTGTTGAATTTGAGGATGTTGTTGAGCAGGTTGCTGTTATTCACTGTGCAGGAGATTGCAAATATACACAGGATAGGGTAGAGTACAGCGGTATACAAAGCTGTGCCGCCGCAAAGCTGATTTTTGGCTCTAAGGGCGATTGTCCGTATGGCTGTCTTGGTTTTGGCGACTGCCTTAAGGCTTGCCCAAACAACGCAATATGTATTGAAAACGGCATCGCGCACGTAAATACAAAACTGTGTGTTGGTTGCGGACTGTGCACCAAAGCTTGTCCGAACGGATTGATTTCGCTTATGGCTGATGTCGAGAGGGTTGTTGTCACTTGCAGCAACAAGGACAAGGGTGCAGTTACCCGCAAGGCTTGCAAAAACGGTTGCATAGGGTGTAAAAAGTGTGAAAAGGTATGCTCTCAAAATGCAATTAAGGTTGTAAATAATCTTGCGGTTATAGATTATTCAAAGTGCCCCGACTGTGACGACTTTGGCGCATGCGCAAGAGAATGTACGACAGGTTGTATAATGCTGTCTGATTTTAGCGGTATTCACAGAGTAAAATAATTTTTGTTTTGATATCGCTTGCATTTAGCATATACATCGTGATATTGTTTTTGTCACTTCTGTGATAAATTTAAAACTAACATTAGTCGATTCTTGCGTTACCAATAGAAAAATGCTTGGTTCGGAATACCGTTGTTAAATTATGTTACGACTAATATACTCGAACTAAATAAACCGAATTAAAAGAACCACTGTGATTTGTGTTTCACAGTGGTTTTTTGCGCAGATTTTTACAGTTTTGCTGTGTGTTTAATGCCGCTTAATAGCTAAGACAATCATCAAGTCTGTCAATTATGTCCTGCTTGTCCATATGCTGACCGATGAACACCAGCTTAATCTCACGATCACCGTATTCCTCGTCCCAGCGCTCAGCCATGTCGGGATAGGCTTCAAGATACATTTCCTGTTGCTTTTTAGGAAATGCTGTGAGCCACTTTCCCGACTCGGTTGCCATAATCTGAACGCCTGCCTGTTCAAAGACATACATATCATCGCGTTTATCATCAAACCAGATTACACCCTTGGCACGAACCACACCTTGCGGCCAGTTGTTGACAAAGTTTTGAAGCTTGTCCTGATTGAACGGTCTGCGGCGATGATAAACGAATGTGCCGATTCCGTACTCCTCCTCACCGTCGTCATCATGATGATGACAGCAGTGGCCGTGCTCATGGTCACAGTGCGAATGATCCTCGTGGTCGTGATGTTCATCGTGATGGTGATGATGCCCGTGATGATGTTCTTTTTCTTCATCTGTATCCTTATCATAAATTTGTGCCCAACCTGCCGATGCTGCGGTTTCATCAAAATCAAAGCACTCTGTGTCGAGTATATCCTTCACCTCAACCTTACCAAAACTCGATTCAATAATTCTTGCCTTTGGTTGGAGTGTTTTTATCATAGCTTTAACACGTGCAAGCTGTTCCTCTGTAACCTTATCGATTTTGTTGAGTATAATGGTTGAGCAAAATTCAATTTGCTGAATCAGCAGATTTTCAACGTCATCCTCATCAACGTTTTCGTTAAGAAGATTATCGCCGCAACCGAATTCGGTTGCCATTCTGAGCGCATCAACGACAGTAACAATGTTATCAAGACGGCAAAGCGGCGGAGTATTGCTTTCTTCGTCCCCCTCAAGCACAGCTATTGACTGTGCAATCGGCAGTGGTTCGCATATGCCGCTTGCTTCAATTAAGATATAGTCAAACTTTCCGCTTTTTATTAATTCTGTTATCTGATTAATAAGGTCAACGCTCAGTGTACAGCAGATGCAACCATTAGATAATGGAACAAGATTTGCGTCCTCCATTGTTGCAATTCCTGACTTTGAAATAAGTTCAGCGTCAATGTTTATCTCTCCGATATCGTTTACAATAACTGCACATTTGTAGCCCTGTTGATTGCTCAGAATATGGTTAATCAGAGTAGTTTTTCCCGAACCGAGGTAGCCTGTTAATAAGGTGATAGGTATCGGAATTTTAATTTTTGACATATATATCGTCCTTTCGGGTTAAATAATAGTATACATATAAATATATCATATAACAAAATCTTGTCAATACAAAAGCCTCCCAAAATCGGAAAGGCTATGTATAATTAAAATTTTGTTTATAGTTTATTATAATGCATTAATGAACGTTTAAAGTCCTCTTTACACAAAAGTTAAGTTTGATTATCAAAATTGTCAAGAAAACTATACTTTTTGCCGTTAGTTTTGTATCCGACAAATGTGTCAAGATGAACATTGTGAATTGAGCTGAATATAGATTTTTCTACATTGGGATTTGTCTGCTTCAGAGTTTTTATGAGTTGTTTAATTTCAGCCCGCTTTGAAGATGTAATATCATTACAGGTTTTCTTTGTAACGGTGCAGGCGCAATCAAGAAACTCAAGATGGTTTAGGTTTTTCCATGCAATAATGTCTTTTTCGTGAATACAATACATCGGACGTATTAACTGCATATTTTCAAAATTGGTACTTTTTAATTTTGGCAGCATTGCTTGAATTTGAGAACCGTAAAGCATTCCCATAAGAGTTGTTTCAATAACATCCGAAAAATGGTGTCCAAGTGCGATTTTGTTACATCCAAGCGACTGCGCATATTCATACAGTGAGCCTCGCCTCATTCTTGCACAAAGGTAGCAGGGGCTTTTGTCGGTTTTGTTTACCACGCTGAATATATCTTTGTCAAAAAATTTAATCGGAATTTCAAGCTTATCAGCATTTTCTTCAATTCTTTTTCTGTTCTCCTCAGCATAACCCGGGTCCATACAAATATATTCCAGACTAAACGGTACTTCGCTAAAACGGTTAAGCATTCTGAGAAGCACAGCAAGCAGCATTGAGTCTTTGCCCCCCGAAATGCACACTGCAATCTTATCGTTCGGTTCAATCAGCTTGTAATTTTTGACGCCTTCAATAAAAGGATTCCAAATTCGTTTGCGGTATGTTTTAGAAATGCTGCGTTCTGCTGCCTTTAATGCGTCCATATTTTTATCCATTCTGCTCACCAAAGTTTTATAATCTATGCCTTTATTTTATCACAGATTAGAGCTGTTTTCAAATCTTTTCCTCAGCAATTTAAGCGCTTTGGTTTCAATTCGGCTTACATAAGAGCGAGAAATGTTCAACTGTTTGGCTATGACTTTTTGAGTCATCGGCTTTCGACCGTCAAGTCCGTATCGCATCATTATGATGGTCTTTTCACGATCATTTAGTTCTTCGTTTATAAATTGTCCGAGCTTTTTGCTGTTGAGCTTAAAATCAAGCTCGTCAATAATATTGTCGTCTACCGACATAATGTCAAGCAGAGTCAGCGGATTTCCGTCTTTATCGGTGTCTATTGTTTCATTGAGCGATATATCCTGTGAGCTTTTCTTTGCATTTCGAAAATGCATAAGTATTTCATTTTCAATGCAACGGCTTGCATATGAGCTAAGTCGAATGTTTTTGTTCATATCATAGGTGTTTATAGCCTTGATAAGTCCGATTGTACCTATTGACACCAAATCGTCCTGTTCGCTTTGCGTGCCGTAATATTTTTTGATAATGTGAGCCACCAATCGCAGATTATGTTCAACAAGCTTGTTGCGGGCTTCAATATCGCCTGATGCATATTTTTCCAGATATTCACGCTCCTGCTTTTCTGATAACGGCTTAGGAAACGATCCCGATCCGCAAATATGCAAAATAAAAAAGCAGATATATTGCCCTAAAAAGCCGAGTAAATCCATTACAAGTCACCTCAAATTGTTTTAGTAAATTTTATTCTGCAATCGCCTGATTTTTGCCTGTACATAAAAATAATTAATACTAAAACCTGACTAAAAGTTTAATAATATTTTAGTATAAGAATGTAATTTGCTGAATTAGCTTGATAAAAGGCATTTTATGAATTATACTAATAGTTGTATTAGATTATGAGTAAGGTGATTTGATGAAAAAGTTAATTTCGTGGAATGTAAACGGGCTTAGAGCTTGCGTTACAAAGGGCTTTATGGATTTTTTTAATGATGCAGACGCAGATGTTTTCTGCCTGCAGGAAACAAAGTTACAGGAGGGGCAGATTAACTTAGAATTGCCCGGATATTATAAGTACTGGAACTATGCCGAAAAAAAGGGATATTCAGGCACAGCACTGTTTACAAAAGATAAGCCTTTAAGTGTGACATACGGCATAGGTATTGAGGAGCATGACAAAGAGGGAAGAGTAATTACAGCTGAATATGATAACTGCTATGTTGTAACCTGTTATACACCAAACTCTCAGAACGAGCTTAAAAGGCTTGATTACAGAATGAAATGGGAGGATGACTTTAGAGCATATCTCCAAAATCTTGAGCAGACAAAACCTGTTATTCTCTGCGGCGATTTGAACGTTGCTCATACTGAGATTGATTTAAAAAATCCCAAAACCAATCGAAAAAATGCCGGGTTTACCGATGAAGAAAGAAATAAAATGAGTCAGTTGCTTGACAGCGGCTTTATTGATACTTTCAGATATTTTAATCCGGATGCAACAGGAATTTATTCGTGGTGGTCATATAGGTTTAAGGCTCGTGAAAAGAACGCAGGTTGGCGTATTGATTATTTTATTACATCAAAATCACTCGAAAGCAGTCTTGTCGGTGCAGATATTCACACTCAGATTTTAGGTTCTGACCATTGCCCCATTGAGCTTACGATTGATATTTAATTCCATTATAGAAAAAAGGTCACTTTACGTGACCTTTTTATTTTTGCAAGCGTTTTTATTCTGTTTCTTTACAATGCGGTTTTCCTTGCGTAAGGGATTGATATCGCAAAAATTATTTTTTGCACACTTTATAAAATTTAAGAGGGTTGATAATATCAATTTTCGGGTTTTTGAATCCATATTTTTTATGTTTTTCAGAATTGCGCCGGAGCTTTTGACAAAATTCTCCAACAGTTCGTCAAAGGTATCGTTCTCTGTGTTTTTCAATAAAGAAAAAATACCTTCAACAAAATCCCTGCGCTGTTCAATGCTGAGTGAAGCTACAAATTGCTTTAGCGTATGGTCAAAAAATTGACTTGTGTTTGTCATTCTGTTAAGTTCAATGAGGTTTCGCTGCATCACTTCCCAAGAATAAATATCGTGCTGAAAAAAGCCCCTTTGATTGCTTTTTATAATAGTATAATCTTCGTCGTGTTCAAATATCATACCAAAAATTGACGATTGGGGGACATAGGTGTGTATTTTATTTTTAATTGTCTGAAATCCACGGCTGTTGATTACTTCCTCGGTAAATCCCGGACCGTCGTGACTGAAAATACTTACGATTCTTTTTTGTGTATCTGGTGTGCTTACGGCAGCGGCATAAACAGCCAGGTTGCCGCCCTTTGAGTGACCACCGAGAATAAAAGAGCCGTTAAGAGTCTGCATTGCCTGAGTAAGGTATTCGGCTGATTTTTTCTGAGAAGGCAAAGGGAACATACAATACATATTCAAATCCTCTTGCCAACCAATGATTGAATTATCCGTACCCCTAAAGGATATAAAATGTTTATCTTTGTCAAGCTCAATAATCAAAGCAGAAAACTGCATTTGCTGTTCGGACTCAATAATATTTACATAACCCGAAAGAAGCATATCCTTAAACCGAGGACTGCGTGAGGTATGCTCCAGCAGCTCAACATCACCCTTCCACAGTATATTTTTCTGATAGTTTTCGGTTTCAAAAAGCTTGTCAGCGGCATCAAAAATTGAAATACCCTTGTCAAATTCCTCAGGGACAATATTATCAAACGGAAGATAGCTCAGCCTTGAAAGAATCAGTGCGTCAAGATTATTAAATTTATCTTGCTTAAGCGATAAATCGCCTCTCCAGTTAAGGTAATCAAAAATATTAGCCATAGTTATCACCTTGCTTTCATTTATTTATAAATAACAGTTGATAGTTAAAAGTAGATTTTTAATAAGAAACGGCGCCCAAGGACGCCGTTGATTTACTCTATAGGGTCTGCCCAACGCAGTCGGGAAAGGAAGTGATGAAACAATCAAGCTGTCTGCTCGAATTGGATGCAACGTCACGTTGCCGAATGTGGACGGTGTCACGCCGCCGCATCAAGCTCTTTCTTTCTTCTGTCCTCATCTTTTTTACCTTTTGTAAAATACGAGAACGGAGCTGAAATTAAAATTGCTCCATAATAGGTAACAAATCTCCACAACAAAATAGCGGGTTTAATCTTGTTAATACTGCCGATGATGAAAAACTGACCAAAGTACATAGTAAACGCAAGCTCGGCACCGCCTGACGCACCGGGAAGAGGCACAAGGTTTGATGTGAACAAAACAAATGACTGAATACAAATCACATCAAATAATGTAGCGGGAGTCTGTCCGTTTGCCACGGCAACGCTCGGCATATCAAACGAAACGTATACAAAGTAAGGTACAGACAAAATAGCCAGTATTTGCAACAGCACGAGTAAATAGGTAATCACAAGAATCTTTGCGTTAGTAAACAGCGCCTTGTTTCCGTCGTGAAACATCTCAACCTCGGTGCTTATTCTTTTTATTTTATTTTCGGAATTCTTTATGAACTTTAGTTTTTTAAACAGCTTTTCCAATAAATTAATCAGAAATGAGGTTGTTTTTCTGCTGAAAGAAACTATCAAAAACAACGCAGTCATAACAAGCTGAACAGTAAAACCGAGAATAATAAACAGCGTTGACCATATGCTTGTAAATGCAGCCTGGAAATATTCATAGCGAAAAATTACCGAAAAAACACTCACTGCTGTCATAACAATCTGATACACTATAAATTTTTGTGTCATACAAGCGGAGCCAAATCCCACGCTTACGTTCATTTTTGACAAAAGATAGAGCTGCATAGGCTGTCCGCCGGTATTTGATGGGGTTATTGCACCAAAGAACACTCCGACAAATGCGACTTTTAGAGAATCGTAAAACCGAAACGACTTGTATTGCGTTCTCAAAAATATCAGCGTAACAAGGGTATCAATAATTATATTCAAATCAAACACAACAAGGGCTGCAATTATCCACCATACATTAAAGCTGTCGGGTGTCGACAGCAAATCAATCATTCCGTTTTCCGAAACAAAAAAATAGATTACAAGATATATAGATATGGCTACAACGGCAACATTAAATATTACTTTTCCGTTTATCCTGATTTTTTTATTATTCAAAAATATCTTCTCCTAAAAAATTGTACTACTCTATGTAGTTATATAATACCTATATTATCCGAAAAAAGCAACAACAAAATTGTAATATTTTAAAATATGTCAGAAAACATCCGCGTATTGCACCGTGTACCGCCTGTTTAATACAAAAGTTGACTTGTTTTGAACATTATAGTATGTTACAATAATCTTGTAGCAGAGTGTGTGAATAGGGAGATATGAAAGTAATGATAACATAAACATATCTGTTCAAATTTTGGACGGCGTCACGCCGCGTTGATAAATAAAAATTGGTTATAAATTATAACAGGAGATAAGCAATGGGATTCTTTGATGTAGTAAATGTGTACGGCTTGCTGTTTGCAATAGCTTTGCTGATACCCGATATATGGTATGCAAAAACTCATAAAATAGACAGAACCATATTTGATAACCGAGCAATGTTGTACATTGAGCGAATAGGCAAGTATTGCAGTTTGTTTTTAATGGGCATAAATATAGGCGTGCTTGAAAAGGGCTTTACAAAAGACATAATGAAAACATTTTGGCTTGCGGCGGTTAGTTTTATGACGTCAATATGTATCCTGCTGTGGATTTTGTGCTTTAAAAAGGCAACAAAGCCTACATCATATTCCTTGACTGTGATTACAGGTATGATATTTATCCTCAGCGGTCTTTTGCAGGTCAAAACCTTACTGCTGACATTTGGCATTGTTTATCTTATCGGTCAATTATATGTAACAAAAAAATATTTAAACCATATGCAATAGGAGAGAACCATGAACGTAATAATGCTTTTAAAGCATAAAGATACTGTTAAGTACATATACGAAAACAATACGCTTCGCCAAGGGCTTGAAAAAATGAAAGCCCACGGTTACACCGCTATCCCTGTTATTTCTGAGGACGGCAGATATGTCGGAACGGTGAGCGAAGGCGACTTTTTGTGGTATATAATCGACAAGCAAAGCGCCTGCGGAATGAAGGGACAGGAAAAGTCATTTGTTCGTGATATAATCCGCAAGGATTTTATGCCTGCCGTAAAAATTAATGTTGAGATGGATGAATTGTTGCAAAGGGCAATGAGCCAGAACTTTGTTCCCGTAACAGATGACAGAGGAACGTTTATAGGCATTGTTACCCGTCAGGATATAATTCGTTATTTTGTTGAAAAATAGTATCTCCAATATACATAAAGGCTCCGAACGTTCGGAGCCTTTATGATTATATATCTATATTGTCTTTCATTCTTTTGTAGTAATCGGGATAGCTGTGCCTAATACTCACCGGCTTCAAATCTTTGGTTGCAAAGCAGTGAGTCGTTTTTCCTGTTGCGGCAACATCTCCGCTTTGGCAGAGTACGATTTTATACTCAAACACCATGCGCGATCCATTAAATGATATAAGCCGTGCTTCAACCGTAAATTCATCATAGAATTTGATTGGTTTTTTATAGCGAGCATAGGCATCAACGTTCGGAATATACAATCCCTGTTCTTCCATAACTCCTACATCGCATCCGATATCACTCATAAAGCTGATTCTTGCATCTTCAAAATATCTGATGTAGTTTGAATGATGAACAATCCTCATTTGATCAGTTTCGTAATATGCAGCCTTTCGACTGTAAATTCTTTTATCCATAACAGTCTCCTATTTTTTTAGTAACAAACCATTTTTCAGGTCTTCAGCAGCCATTTTTTTAATTATAAAATGCTGCTTTTTACCTGTAGCAGTGTGGGGGAGTTCATCTACAAAACGGTAATACCTCGGCGCCTGATACTTTGAAATATGTGGTGAGCTCTCGCAGTATGCAAGCAATTCCGAAACCGTGAGGGTTTCGTCCTCAGGAATAATGTACGCTGCAACACATTCGCCGCGAGTAGAATCAGGAACACCTGTAACGATGCTTTCCTTAACCTTTGGATGACAGTTAAGAACTTCCTCAATTCTTGCAGGGTAAATGTTTTCACCCTTGCTGATTATCATATCATCTTTTCTTCCTGCAACGGTTACAAACTGATTACTGTCCCAGGTGCCGATATCGCCTGTGTACATCCATCCCTTGTAAAACTTCTCCCTTGCAGCCTGCTCGTTTTCAATATAGCTGTATGTGCTTTTGGCAGGACATTTAATGATGATTTCACCTTCTGCACAGCCGTCAGTTGCCACAACATCATCAGGCTCAGCCATTTTATCATCATATACTTTTACAATTCTGACTTCATCATCGGTGCAGGATTTGCCTGCGCTGCCTGCCATATCAGGCAAATCAAACGGTCGCAAAAATGTATTCCAGAACGATTCGGTAGTGCCGTATCCGTTAAATATATTTGGCGTAAGCAGTTTTTGAAAGCGTATACAGGCGGCCTTTTCAAGCGGACTTCCCATTGTGACAATGCCTTTGAGAGATGATAAATCCCTTGGCTTTTTCTCCTGGCGGCTTGCAAGCATTTCAAGAGTAGACGGAACGCCCGTCATAAATGTAATACCGTATTGTTCAACATAATTAATACAGTATTTTGGATTGAAAGTTCTTAGTATTACAAGCGATGCGCCTACATAAAGCGTCGGCGTTGGACCGCCCGAGTGAAGTCCTCCTCGATGAAACCAAGGAGTCATATTCATTGTTACGTCACTTGGTGCAAGTGGGAAGTGCATAATTACATCATGGGCTGACAGCACCTCGTTTATATTGTTGAGAGGCACACCTTTTGGAGTACCCGTTGTGCCTGAGGTTTGCAGTCTTACTACCTCATCGTAAATATGAGGTGCAAAGTCTGTAGGCGGATTATTGTCATCTGCATTCTTTACATAGTCCTCATACAGGATATGATTCTTTGGAACGGCAATTTCCTTATGGGAATTGTTTGTATAAATCACAATTGAAGGCTTGTGCTCACAAATTTCAAGTGCTTTAACAGCAGTCTGAGCAATTTCTATATCATACATATATACCTTGGGTTTATTGTGATTTATAATTTCAGCAGTTTCACCCGGAGAAAGGTTGAAGTTAGCCGGATTCGATATTGCCCCCAGTTTTTGCGGAGCAATATAGCCAAACAGAAATTGCGGTGAATTGTACAGTTGCATAAATACAACGTCATTTTTCTTTACACCGTCATTTTTCATTGCATTCGCAAGCTTGTTTGCATCAAGATTTAGCTGTGCATATGACCATACCTTGCCTGACGCAGGGTCAATCGCTGCGTTTTTGTCGGCAAATCGTCTTACGTTTCGCATAAATCCGTTAAGCCATGTAAATTCGCTTTCAAATGTGTTTATGAACATTTCAGAATCATAAGTTAATTTCATTTTATTTCACTACTTTACACTTTTTTATTTATCAGTATTTGCCAACAATAATGCTTGAGTTTTGTCCGCCAAAGCCGAATGCGTTTGACATAGCGTATTTAATATCGGCTTTTTTGGCTGTATTTGCAACAAAGTCAATACCTGCGCATTCCGGATCAACCTCATTAAGGTTGATAGTAGGAGGAATAATACCTGTTTCTATAGCTTTAACACAGGTAATAGTTTCGGTGATGCCGCCTGCGCCCATCATATGACCTGTGGCACCTTTTGTGGAGCTGACATACGGGAGTGTGTTTCCAAACACTTTCTTAATCGAAGATGTTTCAACAGCATCGCCTTTATTTGTTGCAGTACCATGTGCATTAATATATCCAATATCTTCCGGTTTTATACCTGCCTCTGCAATAGCCTGCTTCATACAGGCAATCGCACCGCGGCCTTCGGGATGAGGTGCTGTAACGTGATATGCGTCGTCAGTGTTGCCGCAACCCTTGATTTCACCATAAATCTTAGCGCCTCTTGCAAGGGCGTGCTCCTCGGTTTCAAGTATGAGAGCGCCGCCGCCCTCACCGATAACAAAACCGTCACGGTTTATGTCAAACGGTCTGCTGGCTGTAGACGGAGAGTCATTGCGTCTTGAGAGTGCCTTTGCGTTTGCAAGTGAATAAATAACCAAAGGGCAGAGCACAGATTCAGCGCCTACTGCAAGCATAACATCTGCTTTGCCGGTCTGCATACACATACAAGCAGTGTTAATTGAATCTCCGCCTGATGAACAAGCCGTGCTTACAGTAAAGCTCGGACCTTGAATGTTGTAATCAATGGCAATGTTTGCAGCGGCAATATTGCCAAGAATTTTAGGAATAAATCTGGGGCCTACCTTTTTGTGAGAAGCACCCGAAAGTGCGTCCTGAGTAAAAGCAATGGTAGCAATACCGCTCATGGCAGTGCCCATTACGATACCTGTTCTCATCGGCTCAATCTCAATGCCGCTCTGCTTGATTGCCTCCTCAGCGGCAATATAAGCGTACTGCATAAACGGGTCAGTCTTTCTGATAAGATCCTTTTGCATATAATCTGATGGATTAAAATCCTTAATTTCGCCGGCAATCTGAACAGCAAGCTCTGACGGGTCAAATGTTTTTATAGTGTCTATACCCGATACCCCGGCAGTGATGTTTTTCCAGTAATTGTCTACGCCTATACCAACAGGGGTAACTGCGCCCATACCGGTGATTACAATTTTTTTCATTGTTTTGACTCCTTGTACAAAATTTAGAAAAATCCTGAAAAATAAATTTGTTATTTACATTTTGCATATTATTATGCTATACTTGAATTGTACCAAATTATGTTAAATTATTCAATAGATTTTCTTATGCAAAAATGTTTATTTAACACTCAAAAAAACTAACTTTTGCATAATTAAGATGAATTATTGCGCAAAAAACGTCGTTTGACAGGATTTAGCAAGATAATATATTGAATTGTTACTCGGGAGAGTGAGTTTATGGATATTAATCAACTTAATTGTTTTATTTCTGTAGCGCAGACTCTGAATTTTTCAGAGGCAGCCAGACGCAACTATGTGTCGCAATCTACGGTGAGCAGATATGTAAGCGACCTTGAAAAAGAATTCGGTGTCCAGCTTTTTACACGTTCGCACAGAGATGTAATTATTACAAACGAGGGCAAAACGCTGTTGCCGTATGCAATCGAAATTGTCGATTCACTCAAAAAGGCAAAGACGGTTATTGAACAGATGCACAACGGCGGGCAGGGAAAAATCTCGCTTGGCTGTGATGTTACCTCACTTTCGTTTCCTACAAAATGTATTGCTGATTTTAATGCGAGATATCCCGGTGTAACTATTGATATTCACCAGCTTGACGAGGCTGACCGTTCGCTTGCAATTACGGGCGGAGAGTACGACTTTTGTTTTATGCCAAGGGATATGGTGCCCGAAAATTCTGATATTGAATCGATTATAACTCATTATGAAACCATGAAGGTAGTAACTGCAAAGAATTACAAATTTAAGGGCAGAAAGAGCATAAGCATCAGGGAAATTGCAGACGAAAAACTTTTGCTTTTGTCAGAATCGGTAGCTCCCATTGTCTATATGGAGATTATGGATTTACTGAGAACTTTTCACATTTCACCGCAAATAGAAAATGTTTTTAACGACCTTGTGTCATTGTATGTATCTTCATCATCGGGTATAGGTATTTCGATAATTCCCGACTCGCTTGTAGCATATGCGTCAAATCAATATACCGATTCCTTTGCTATTGACGATGTTGATACCAGCATTGCATATGTTATGGCATGGGGAAAAAATATTTCCAATCCTGCGGCAAGACTGTTTATGGAAGCAGTCAAGAAGTATGCCAAGGGTGATGATAATGAGTATGGATTATAAGGAGGTTAAAATGGATTTTATGATATTTGAGATACTGCTTTTAATTTTGAGTGCGGTAACGCTTGTTGCTTCAATTATTATTTTAATTAAAGTATTTAAAGGAAACAACAGCGAGGATACAGCGGTATCGGTCGCTCGTGAGCTTGAACGAAGCAATAGTACACTCAGGCAAGAGATTTCAACACAACTTCAATCAAGCATTGCAAATATGGGGCAGCTCATCTCTGACAGTCAGCGCAATTCCGCGCAGCTTCAAACCGACAAAATGGTGCAGATTGAGCAGCGACTAAAAACATTTTCACTTGAAAATGAACAAAAACTTGAGAACATTCGTCAGTCTGTTGAAAAACAGCTCGTATATATTCGAGAAGAAAATACTCGCCAGATTGAAGAAATGCGTAAAACTGTTGACGAAAAGCTTCAAAAGACTCTGGAAGAAAAGATGAATAAGTCATTTTCACTTGTTAACGAGCGCCTTGAGCAGGTTTACAAGGGGCTTGGTGAAATGCAGACTCTTGCTGTTGGAGTGGGCGACCTTAAAAAGGTACTTTCAAATGTTAAGACAAGAGGAATTTTAGGTGAAATCCAGCTTGGTTCAATTTTGTCCGAGATACTTTCTCATGAGCAGTATGAGGAGAATATTGCTACCAAAAAAGGCTCAAAAAATGTTGTTGAGTTTGCTGTTAAGCTGCCTGCCGATGATGATGGATTTATTTACTTGCCAATAGACTCCAAATTTCCCGGCGACACATACGCGGCTCTGCGTGATGCAATAGAAGAAGGGGATAAAGCAAAAATTGAGCTTGCCGCAAAAATGCTTGTTGCAACCATCAAAAATGAAGCAAAAGACATTCACGACAAATACATTGACCCGCCAAACACAACCGAGTTTGCAATTATGTTTTTGCCGTTTGAAGGCTTGTACAGCGAGGTTGTAAATCGTGGCCTTGTAGAGGTTTTGCAGAGAGATTACAAAGTTAATATTGCTGGACCGAGCACAATGGCAGCCCTTCTGAATTCGCTTCAGATGGGATTTAAAACCCTTGCCGTTCAAAAGCGCAGCGCAGAGGTATGGGAGGTTCTCGGAGGTGTAAAGTCTGAGTTTGATAAATTTAACGACGTGCTTGTTATGACTCAGCAGCGGCTTGATCAGGCTAATAAAGAGCTTGATAAGCTTGTCGGCGTTCGCACCAGACAAATTCAGCGCAAGTTAAAAAACATTCAGTCGCCAACTGCGATTACCAATGATGCTCTTGCAATAGAAGATAAAGCATCTGAAGATTAAAATATTTAATCATAATAAAATGAATATCCTGCAACAGACCGGTGTTGCAGGATATTTTTTAATAAAAAAGAAAAAGAAGAGGAATATAAAACTCCTCTTCTAAAAAAGCAAATCAACCAATTATTAAACGCCTAATTCCTCACGACGCTGTTTGAGCAGTGCTTCAAGTTCATTAAATATTTCAGCACTTTCTGTTCGAGCGAGAAGCTCGGAGAACAGTGTAGGAATGTCACTGTCATCAAAGTTTGGTCTGTCAGAAATCTGCTTAATTGCATAAGCATCTTTTGTCATTGTCGGAACAAATGTACGAGCATAGTTCTTTGTCATCTGCTTTACACCGACAACCTTAATCATTTCTTTTTTGAGCAATGAGTTAATCAAAAGATTGATGTAGCTCTTTTTCCATGACTTATTCACTGACTTGTTTACAATTTCAGAACTTGTCAGCGGTTCATCAATATCCCACAATAAGTACATGATTTCTTCTTCACTTTTGGTAAGCATAATTGACCTCCTGAATTATTATATATTTTTTTATAATGCAATTCACTTAATATTATTATAACTGTTGATTTAAGAATAGTCAATAAATATGAGAAAAGAAGACAATAAATAACAAAGAATAATGGTGTACACCCCGTGTGAACGTAATTATCGATAAATAATTGGAAAATACTATGTGTAATAAAATGGAAAGTTTTTATTGTGTTTACAATTATATTGACATAAATTGCCAAAATTAATGTTCATTTTTTGCCTGAGTATATTCCTCTGATACTTCGTTCGGAATATTGAATAAGGTTAAATAACGATGAGGCACCCTTTTCAAAATAGGTGGATATAGTGTCGGGTGACAGCGCAAGAGTAAGATTTTCATTTTCGATGATTTCGTTTATAAGCTCAAGGTCAAGTATCATTGATGCGCTGCAAATGCTCCTGTAACGTTTTTGGTCAATCGAAAACATTGTTTGAGAGTTAGAAAGTTCAGAGCAGTAAATAGTTCTAAAAATCAAATATTCGGCACTCATAAGATAGTTGCTTACAGCATTTGTCAGTTTTTTACTGCCAATCTGGCTGAGCAGGTCAAAAATTACAGCTGTGGTGTTAGTAAGCAGTTTTTTGTTAATTTGGTTAATCATATTTCCTTTAATATGGCTTATTTCCACGCTGTCAGGAATATCATCCACACTGATTGACGCTACATTGCGCTGTACAGTGCGCCCGAGCAAATAATCGCAGGACACTTCGTAGTATTCGGCGGTCTTTACCAGAAAATCAAGACCGCATTCACGAATGCCTTTTTCGTAATGTGAAAGCAGTGCTTGCGAAATTCCCATATCTGCGGCAACCTGCTTTTGGCTGAGTCCTCGTTCTTTGCGTAAAAATGTAATAATTCTCGGAAAATCTTTGTTCATACCTTGACACCTCTTTTTTTAAAATAGTATAATAGATACAAAGTTTATAATTGTAATTATACAATAAGTATAAAACATATTTAACGCTTTGTAAATGTAATTTTAAACATTAGTTAAAAAAATAAATTGGAGCAATATATGAAATCATATGTAATTCATTTTATCAGACACGGTGCAATAGACGAAACACTTGCCGGTAAATATATCGGCACAACAGATCCGTCGTTGTCCGATAAAGGTGAGACGGCACTCAAAAAACTTGACCATGACTGTAAATATCCGGGAACTCAGGTAGTATTTACCAGTCCGCTCAAGCGGTGTATTCAGACATGCAAAATTCTTTATCCGGAGCAAAACCCACTTTCAATCCCCAATTTGTCTGAATGTAATTTTGGTGAATGGGAGGGTAAGACTGCTGATGAGCTTAAGTCTGACCCTGACTTTGAAAAGTGGCTTTCGGGAGATACTTCGGTGAAACCGCCAAGGGGGGAGAGCAATTCTGATTTTACCCTAAGAGTGTGCAGAATGTTTGAAAGTATAGTTGAAGGACTTATGAAAACCGGCACAACCGAGAGCGTTATTGTAACTCACGGCGGTGTAATTATGACTTTGCTTGCCGTGTACGGACTTCCGCAGGCTAAGCCGTTTGAATGGACAATGGACAACGGATATGGTTATTCGGTAAGGGTTACTCCAATGCTTTGGCAACGTGACAGAGTTTGCGAGGTGTTTCAGACAATCCCTCTTGAAAAAGATGATGAATAGCCTATTAACACTTATAGGTGCAAATATTCTGATGAGTTAGGACAAATAAGATAACATATTTTACATTGAAATATAAATCAAATCGGCAAATTTAATCTAATTGTAGTGTAGTTTACAATCTTTTGCTTTTCAATATGTAATAATAATGTTATAAAATAACATAAAGTTAGGAGATAAATAATATGGCAGATTATAAAATTACTTTGCTTAAGGGCGACGGTATCGGACCTGAAATCGTAAATCAGGCTGTTAAGGTGCTTGACGCGGCAAGCGAGAAGTTTGGCTTTTCGGTAGAATACGACGAAGCATTGCTCGGCGGTTGTGCTATTGATGCAACCGGTGTTCCGCTTCCTGATGAAACTGTTGCAAAATGTAAGGCGTCAGACAGCGTAATTTTAGGTGCAGTCGGTGGCCCGAAGTGGGATACTTTACCCGGCAATCAGCGCCCTGAAGCAGGACTTTTAGGTATTCGCGGTGCACTCGGACTTTTTGCAAATCTTCGTCCGTCGGTTATCTTTGGACCGCTCAAGAGTGCTTCTCCAATTAAGGACGACATCATCGGCGGTAATCTTGACATTATGATTGTTCGTGAGCTTACAGGCGGTATTTACTTTGGTGAAAGAGGCAGAAAAGAGGTTGACGGTCAGCCGGCTGCATGGGATACTGAGATGTATACTGTTGCTGAGGTTGAAAGAATTGCAAGAGTGGCATTTGACCTTGCGATGAAGAGAAACAAAAAGCTTACAAGCGTAGATAAGGCAAATGTACTTGAGTCATCAAGACTTTGGAGGGAAACCGTTAAACGTGTTGCCGAGGACTACCCTGAGGTTGAGCTTAACCATATGTATGTTGATAACTGTGCAATGCAGCTTGTCAGAAATCCGCGTCAGTTTGACGTTATTGTTACTTCAAATATCTTTGGCGATATTTTGTCAGATGAAGCATCAATGATTGCTGGTTCTATCGGTATGCTTGCATCAGCAAGCCTTTCAGGCGGCAAGCTCGGACTTTATGAGCCGATTCACGGTTCTGCTCCTGATATTGCAGGACTTGGCATTGCAAATCCGCTTGCAACAATTCTTTCTGTTGCAATGATGCTTCGCTATTCACTTGATCAACCAAAGGCAGCTGATGCTATTGAATCTGCAGTTGCAAAGGTTCTTGAAACTCATCGCACACCTGATATTTTTGAAGAAGGTTTTACCAAGGTTAGCTGTGAAGAAATGGGCGACCTTGTTTGCAAGGCACTTTAATCAGCAGATTATTGTAATATAATAGTATTTGTACAAAGGGATATCCGAAACTCACCAAGGAGATAAGCTTCTGCCGATAGTCTGATTTCTGATATACCCTGCTCAAATGTATATTTCCGATACGTGTCATCTGAGTGCAAAAGCAAGCGTATGGATTATATAGTTTGTGGGCGGAAAGGCGATAGAATAATGCAGTTTTATGATATGCACTCGCATATTTTACCGGAATTTGACGACGGAGCAAAAACTTCTCAAATAGCTCTTAATATGCTTGCAAGTCTTAAAGCACAGGGAGTTACAAATGTGTGCTTGACCCCTCATTTTTATACTAATGAAATGAGTGTTGAAGATTTTGTTGCAAGCAGAGCGGAAGCATTTGAAAAATTTAAGCCCTTGATTCCGTCAGATTTCAATGTTGTGCTTGGTGCTGAGGTTTATGTCACAAGGTATCTCTTTAATTGCAATGACCTTTCTTCACTTACATATGGAAATTCAAACTATATTTTAAGCGAATTTGCGTATAATTCAACATTTGAAAAATCATCTATGGATTATATTGACAAGCTGGTTAATGATTACAGACTTATTCCGGTTTTGCCGCATGTTGAGCGTTATAGTATGCTGATGGATAACCCTTCAATTATCAGAGAGTTGCGTGATATCGGTGTAATTATTCAGTCAAATATATCGAATTACACAAAAAAAACACCTATGTTTAAACGGCGCAAGTTACTAAAAATGATTGACGCGGGTTTGATCGATATACTCGGAACAGATGCACATTCTTTTGAACACAACAATCCCGAAATTTTTTCCGAGAGTATTAAGTGTATTTCCGATAAATGCGGAGAGCGAGCTGTAAAAAAAATGATGCTCAAGGCACGAATTATTTTTGATGCAGCTTTTGAAAATTAACAATACAGTAAAAAAATCACCTTTGTTGCATATGTATAACAGAGGTGATTTTTTGCATATTTTTACTGACAATCAGATTTTTGAACTGCTTTACCGAGAAAAGCCAACTGCAGTTGCAGGTATAATGGGTTCAAAGGAATATCCCGCTATAAGCGGTACTCTAAAATTATATCAGACAAAACAGGGAGTATTTGCTGTAATGCTTGTATATGGTCTGCCTAAGGGAACAAGTGACTGCGATAAACCGATTTTTGCAGTGCATATTCATAATGGTACAGGATGCTCAGGCAGCGAAATCGATCCGTTTGCCAATGCAGGTACGCACTACAATCCGAATAACTTCAAGCATCCGTTTCATTCGGGAGATTTGCCGCCGATATTTTCAACGGAAACAGTTGGATGGAATGCGTTTTTTACAGACAGATTCAAGGTTTCAGAGGTGTTGGGACTGCCTGTTATAATTCATTCAAAGCCTGATGATTTTACAACTCAGCCGTCGGGTAATTCAGGCGACAAAATTGCTTGTGGAATTATTATGCCTGTGTAATAAATATACAGCCATAACAAAGGGGCTGTTGCAAATGAATAAGATT